>SLHU01000252.1 GCA_007135995.1 Clostridiales bacterium
AATACCGGAACGGATGAACACTTTTTTGATGCCCGGAAGCTGCCGGATCTGCTCAAGCACAGACATATAATCCTGATGATCGGCTTCCAGCGCCGGACAAGGTTCGGGAAACAGACACTGTCTGTCCCGGCAGGCCGTTCCCTGTTTCTGCTTATAGCAGGAGGGCTGGTGAAAATTCGCGGTGGGACCGCCAACATCATGAATATAGCCTTTGAAATCAGGATCCTGGCTGATCACTTCAGCCTCTTTCAGAATTGACTTTGGGCTGCGGTGCTGGATAATGCGTCCCTGATGCAAAGCGATCGCACAGAAATGACACCCGCCAAAGCAGCCGCGATGCGCTGTAATGCTCATGCCAACTTCCGCGATGGCCGGCACCCCGCCTTTTTTCTCGTATGAAGGGTGCGGCCTGCGTTCGAACGGCAGGGCGTACAGGCGATCCATCTCAGGGACGCTCATCGGGCGCTGCGGCGGATTTTGTACCAGAAAACGCCTGCTGTGCGGCTGAATAAGTACGCTGCCCCGCTGCGGGTCCTGTTCCAGGTACAGCATACGAAACGAAAGCGCATAAGCGGTTTTATCACTGGCGACGGTATCGTAATCCGGCAGTAGAATATGTGTTTCATCTGCAGGAAATAAGCTGTCCAGCCAGTCAGAACGCTCCTGATCATCATTGATCGCTGCCGCGATTTCTTCAGGACGGTCAAACGGCTTATCGCTCTTCCATGACCAGTTTTTGTGCTTGTCCAGAAAAGTCTGTGCCTTTTTTGGCAGATGCTCCTGTGAAGTCAGCACGCAAGTGCCTGCAAGATCGGCCAGGTTCCTGACAGGTACCCCGCGTGAAAGCAGCCGGGCAATCTCAAGCAAGGTCAGTTCACCCATGCCATATACCAGCAGGTCTGCCTGGCTGTCCTGAAGGATACTGCGGCGAACCTTGTGGTCCCAGTAATCATAATGAGCCAGCCGGCGCAAACTGGCCTCAATGCCGCCGATGATCAGCGGGACATCACCCATCTGGGATCTGACCAGATTACAATAGCGAATCGTAGCTCTGTCAGGTCGCCGGCCGCCTTTGCCGCCCGGTGAGTAGCTGTCTCCTGATCTGGGTTTTCGCGCAGCGGTATAGTTATCAACCATCGAATCAACCACACCAGAAGCTACTAAAACCGCCAGTTTAGGAATGCCCATTTCTCGAAGGCTGTCGTCACTGCCGATGTCCGGCTGCGAGAGGATGCCGATCCGGTAGCCTTCAGATTCAAGCAGCCGGCCCAAAAGCGCAGGACCAAAACTGGGGTGATCTACATAAGCATCACCGCTGATCAGCAGAAAGTCCAGATCACTCCAGCCGCGTTCGTCCATCTCAGCACGTGTCATTGGTAAAAAAGCCATTAAAAATCCCCCTTGGCCATCAGTTCCTGATACTGAGTTGGACTGATTAAACATTTCCTTGGTTTGCTGCCCTCGAAGGGGCCGACATACCCTCTGTCATGCAGCGCGTCTATCAGGCGGGCTGCACGCGGATAACCCACGTTCATCCGGCGCTGCAGCAATGAGACCGAAGCGTATCCGGCCTCTACACACAATTCCAGTGCTTGAGGCAGCAACTCATCCTTTTCTTGTTTTTTTCCGTCTTTCTGGCTGTTTCCTGACGGTACAGACATAATCGCTTCTGTGACCTGATCATCGTACTCCGCCTGATGCTGTCCTTTGATGTATGTCAGCACACGTTCAACTTCAGGATCAGAAATAAACGCACCCTGGCCCCGCAGCGGTTTTGAGGCGCTTTGCGGATAATAGAGCATATCACCTTTACCCAGCAGCTTTTCAGCACCGCCTGTATCCAGGATCGTACGCGAATCAACCTGCGAAGCGACAGCAAATGCAATACGCGAAGGAATATTTGCCTTGATGACACCGGTGATCACGTCAACTGATGGACGCTGCGTGGCAATAATCAGATGAATACCGGCCGCACGGGCCATGGCTGTCAGCCTTGCGATCGCGTCTTCCACCTCTGTCGGGGAGGTGGCCATCAGATCAGATAACTCATCAATGACAATCAGGATAAGCGACAAGTCTTCATATGAATCATCTTCCAGCCGGCTGGCCGCATCTTGATACGCGTTAATATCCCTGACCGATTTTTCGGCGAAAAGTCCATAGCGGCGCGTCATTTCATTAACTGCCCAGATTAAAGCGTTGGCCGCTTTTTTGGGATCGGTGACAACAGGTGAAATAAGGTGTGGAATACCATTATAGACACTCAATTCAACCACTTTCGGGTCGATCATAATCATTTTTACCTCTTCCGGATTTGATTTGAATAAAATACTCATCAAAACCGCGTTGATGCAAACCGATTTTCCTGAACCGGTAGCGCCGGCAATGAGCAGATGCGGCATTTTTGTTAAATCACACAAGATGGGGCGTCCCTGAATATCGCGTCCAATCGCGACCGTCAGCGGATGCCTGTTCTGGCGATATTCTGTTGACTCCAGCAGGCCGCGCAGCAAAACCGGCGTTGTTTCCTTATTGGGTATCTCAATGCCAATCGCCGCTTTCCCGGGAATCGGCGCTTCAATCCGCACACCAATCGCCGCCAGATTCAGGGCAATATCATCGGCAAGACTGACAATCCGGCTTACTTTCACCCCGGGTCCGGGTGCCAGCTCAAATCGTGTAATCGTCGGTCCGGTGCTGTGACGCACCACCTGTGCTTTGATACCAAAGCTCTCCAGCGTTTTTTCAAGCTTGCGGCCCAGCCGGTTTATCTCCAGATTGCTGCTGAGTGATTTAGGGCCTGTATCGCGTTTGAGCATTTCGAGCGAAGGCGGCTGCCAGGGAATATTCATCTGCTGGCCCGCGTGTCGTCTGGCTTTCTTCTGAGCTGCTGTTAAATCAGCTTCACTGCCCGGGTCTTCAGTTCTGTCTATCCACTGGCTGCGGTCTGGCTCATGATGATCGGCATCATCATGGTCACTATAGCCATATGCTTTTTCTGATGCCGCATGCGGCACCGCGTCAGATCGCTGATCGGCACCAGCATTTTCCAAAGCATGATCACCAACGTCCTGAAAGGCATCTCCGTGCACGGAACGCGGCCGATCATCCGGCTGTCCAACCCGGTGCACACCAGCCGGCAAAACGATTTCTTCACCATCCGCTTCATCATTTTGACTGTGTTGCATCTGATGATGGTCAAGGGTCGGGATATCGGGTTTGCGCATGTTTTCAGCTGGTGAAAGGACCCAGTCAGGGTCATTGAGCTTCAGATCATATGCGGACTGCTGTTTAATGCCGGCGTCCTGTCTGTCTGCATCTGCATCATCCGGATGCGCCTCAGCTTCATCACCGGACTCATCTGGCTGACCGGTTTGAAGAAATCCCGGTACTGAAGACTGTTCCTGGTTTTGGTCGTCTGTTGTTTCTGGAGACCACAGCCGTTTCAGCTGTTCACGCCAGGGCACTTTCTTTGCCTGCGGATCGGAGGGCGGCTCAAACGTGACACCCTTTCTGCGGTCAGCATCAAACGCGTCACCAGAATCTTCGCCTTCATCGTCATCCTTGCTGTCTGAGCGTGTCTCTTTTTTATCATCAGATGCGTCATTTAGCTTCAAATCATAATTTGCAGACTGCGCGGCTGTTTCCTGACGCTGCCTTGCCTGCTGAACCCCTTGCCGCAATGCGTCGTCTACTTTGCGGTGCGTTTGTTTGATCGCCCGGGCCGTATGATCAACTGCTTTGCTGACAGACACATTAAACAATAAAATCAGCATTGATAAAATCAGCGCTGCCAGCAAAATAATCGCACCAACTGGCCCGGCAATGGTCTCGACCGCCAGCGCCAGCAGACCGCCCAGCAGACCGCCCGGCAAAAGCAATCTA
>SLHU01000132.1 GCA_007135995.1 Clostridiales bacterium
AGATAATCATATATGCAAGAAGCAATGGCATAAAACATAGTAAACCGGCCTCAGTTTTTTTCTGCGATTGAATAGATTCTGCCTGATCAATCAGTGTGTTTCGCTCGACGATTGCCCGGTGCTGCTGTTCAATAAAGTGCGTCAGGCGTGTTCCGGTCTGGCTGATAAAAATCAGACATGAAAAAAAGATCAGGACGTCTGGATGCTTTAGTTCTGGCCTGATCATTTCAAGCGTTTTTCGCAGCGTGTGGCCTGTCCTCAGATAATGAGCAATTCTGGCTGTCATGCTCTGGAATGGAGATCTGCTTTGACTGCTGTGTTCCAGTTGTGAAACAACCTCAATTAAACTGCTTTCAAGACTATGACCGGCATTAAGATTTGTCAGCACATGCTCAACGTAAACGCGCAGGTGTTCTCCTTCCTGATAAAATTGTCTTTTATTCCTCCAGCGCCAATAAAGGCAAGCCGTTTCAACAATCAGACAAAACAGCATGACACCGCGAAGATAAAATGAACTGGAATATATACCGCTGATATGCCAGAATGCAGCCAAAATGAACATACTGACAGGCAGAAGCCGGATCAGCGATCCGGGATTTAGTTTGAATATCAGATGATTAAGACGAGTGCTTCGACCCGCAGTTCTTTGATCAGCAGGAAAAGACACGGTATGCGCTTGAAAGTGATGATAATGCTTATCATCCGCCCTGTTATTCTTGACTGACATTGAGCAGGTCTCCTTTCTGGCCGCGTTCATAAAGCGTTCGCAGCATATACTGGCCTCTGTCAAATCCTGTGATTTCGCATATTGACATAATATGCCTCTTGCCGCTATCGCTGCGGCTGATATAGATGATAAGATCCAGGGCTGAAATTAACAACGAGCGTATTGCATCCCACGGTATTTCCACGGCCATCAAGACCATAAGAGATAAACGGTCAAGCAAATCTTCACACGAATTTGCATGTCCTGTACTCAGTGAACCTGGATGACCGGTGTTCATGGCCTGCAGCATATCAAACGCTTCAGATCCTCTTACCTCCCCGACAATCAGCCGGTCTGGGCGCATCCGCATGGCTGTTCTGATCAGATCAGTCAGCGTGACAGCGCCCGTGCCATCAGGTGCTGCGTCTTTCGTTTCAAGCTGGACCCTGTTGGCAATGTTCAGCATGACGATCTCAGCAGAATCTTCAACTGTGATCACTCTTTCATCCTGCGGGATACACGATGAAAGCGCATTAAGAAGCGTTGTCTTACCGGAGCCTGTTCCGCCGCATATGAAGATGTTTTTCTTATGCTTAACGGCACTGCGGAGGAAGGCCGCCGCATCTTCAGAGATAAAATCAGAAGCGATGAGTGCTTCCAGACCAGGATGTACACCTGTGAATTTGCGAATGCAAAGGCTTGGCCCGCTTAGGGCGACCGGCGGGATAACCGCATGGACTCTTTCTCCGGTTTTCAGCCGCATATCAGCAAATGGGTTTTGTTCATGCAACTGCTTGTTCGCCTGACCGAAACAATGGCTGATGACACGCATAAGATGATTAAGATCATCAAAACATAAATCACAGCGAGTGATTTTACCTTTTTTCTCAATGTAGATCTGATCAGGGCTGTTGACCATAATTTCTGTGATTTCCGGATCATCCAGCAAAGGCTGCAGTATGTCCATTCCACACATGCTGTTATAAATCCGGGACGCGATTTTCTGCTTGTCAGCAACTGACATATACGCGTCCTGGTAGTGATTGCTGACAACATCATAGATATACTTTCTGATCGTCTGACTACTATCACTCTGGCTGCATTTTTTCAGTACATCCTCAAGCAAAGATTGTTGCTCATTGATACTCATCCGACTGCACCTGCCTTATATTGCCGCCATTATGCTGGCACTGCATGATGCAGGCAGCTGATTAATCAGACGGGCCGCTTCTTTTTCAGCACTTGAGAAGGCAAACGTGTTTTCTGCAGGAAATCTAATAAAAACATGATTGCATAAAACAGAAAACTGGCGAATAGAGTCAAATGCAATATTCCGACAATCCAGTAATGCGTAGGTGGTGTCTGTATCGCTGAGGATGCGTGTCTTGATCAGACCAATCAGTTTTCTGAGCTGCTCAGATGAGCAAGACAGCACATCATCAGAAAAAGCAGGCGGCCTGAACTGATACCATCCTTTGCTGGTAGACTGCCAATAGTGGCTGATCTGGTCGTCCGCAACAATCTCGCCGGACATTTTCAGCAGCAGATCTGAAAGGCAAGGCCCTTTGTCTGGTTTTTCCACCAGCCGCATCTGATATAAAGGCATCAGCGGCAGATAAAGTGTGCGATACCCTTTTTTATAAGCTGATGTCAATGACCGAACAACATGCCGGTCACAACAAGTACCGCTTAAATCAAGATAGAGAAACATGGAATCTGCCTTCGGTTCAATTTCAGCATCATCTTGCAGACGGATGAGTTTGCACCAGTTTTCGATTATTTGCGCTATTTTTGAGTAATCACCGGTTCTTTGAACTGAGGCTATCTGATCGGTCATATATGCTTCAGATTCAACCGGCTTTTCAATTGCCAGTCTGCTGCGGCTGACCAGCCTGCAGAATTTCCAGCCGCTATGGCTAAAACCAGTCTGACCTGCTCTGACCGTTTTTTCTAGATCCGGAAAATCAGAGGGGTTATAGAAGCAAAGATACTGGCTGCCATTTTGATCAGCTAATAATTTCGTAAATATGAACTTGTCATGGCAGATGTAAAAAGAAAGCTGAGGAAATTGGCCAGCAACACGACAGCCAAGCTGCCGGCCATATTCCATTTCTTTGTCTATCAACAGTATTTTCATCATTTTGTATGCCTCTCCAGCCATTAAAGCTGCTTTGTATCAATCTTGCCTAAGGTGTAAAGCAGCAATTATTTCATGTATGACTAGAGCATACAATGCAGCAGCTATTGATGCTACAGGTGACTAAATGACAAAATATCTGATAAGCCGACAGCAGCTGTTACGAACAGCGCGCAGAAATCAACAGGCTGATGCGGAAAAGGATTGCACACCGCTTGTTTGCTATTCATTTCAATCAGTTATTCTGAAGCGCTTTACGCTTTGGATAATCTGTCAATCACATTGATCAGATGCTGGCAGGCCTTATCGTCTGTCCAGTAATGTGTTACCAGACGAAACTTCCCTTCATCAGGAGGGTTAATCAGGATATGCTCATCAGCAAGCGCCTTGACAAAAGACTCGCTGCTGAGCGGGAAATCATGCATCGTGAAGAAGACAATATTAATCTGCGGATCCTGGCAGACCGTAAACCAGTCCTGCCTCTTATTCAGTTCATCTGCCAGCTATGCCGCACGTTTGTGATCTTCGCCAAGCCTTTGGCTCATACTATTGAGTGCTATTAATCCTGGAGCAGCAAGCACCCCCGCCTGGCGCATGCCGCCTCCTAATACTTTTCTGAACCGTCTGGCCTTGTCAATGACCGCCCTGGGGCCGGCGAGCATCGATCCCGCTGGCGCACAAAGGCCCTTCGACAGGCAAATCTGAACCGTGCGCGTATATTTAGCCAGTTCGGACACATCTTCTTCAAGTACTGCTGCTGCGTTAAAAAGTCTTGCACCGTCCAGATGCACCGGAAGCTGATAACTGTCAGCCAGCTTAAAAAGCGTTTTCATGTAGTCCGCCGGGAGCACCTGGCCGCTGCTGTCTGCATTTTCATAGCAGATCAGTGCTGTCCCGGGACTATGGATGTTATCGGGCTGTTTTCGGATCGTTGCCTCAACAGTTTTGTAATCCATGCGCCCCTTTGTGTCAGTCGGCAGACACCGAAGCTGCGCACCAGATAAAAAAGCCGCCGCACCTGCTTCGTGCATGACAATATG
>SLHU01000397.1 GCA_007135995.1 Clostridiales bacterium
ACATCCGCGCAGACAGCCTGTGTTAAAGCGACATGATGTTCAAACCCTTCTTCACAGATATAGTGGAACAAGCCATTCATGTTATTCACGTGACAGACTGTAATGCCGCCAAAAGTCTCAAGCGGATCATCTGTGAAATGCCCTTCACCCACATAACAGCGGATACGACCCTTTGTATCATCGGTTGAAACACGAAGGAAAGTCATCGGTCCGGCTTTTACCCGGCCCTTGCAGGCACCAAAACAGTTTTCAACACCTAATGTTGTTGAAAGCACGTCGAGGTAGCCGATTTCTGGTTTCTGATCAAAAACACAAGAAGGAAAGTTTGAACAATGAACATTAATACAGCGATTATCATCATCTCCGTAATTATTGTTCCAGTCCTGCAGCATCGGCGGTACATCACTGGCCAGGTAAAGCGCCAGCATGCTGACCGCGCCCATCACGTCCATTTCACAGGCAGAGGGTTTGCCTTTCATACCCATCATGCTCATCGGCAGACACGTGGCTACGCCATAATCGGTCTGAACAGCATCCCAGCACTGTACAGCAGATGCCGTGCATGCTTCTTCTTCTACAAAATTCTCAATCGCGATGCTCAATCGTGCCTGATGGTCGATCTGCTTGGCTGTTGCCTCAGGATTAACATGTCCATAGTCTTTCATCTTTGCAATTTTCGTGTCAATAAGTTTCTGATCACTGATATTTCTGGCATGATGCAGGATCATGGACATATCAATCACGGAAACATCGATACCTGCCCGCTGCAGCAGTTTCTCGCTGTAGCGAACGGTGTGAAAAGCATCGGGACGGGCGCCGATCGCGCCAATCCGAGCGTTTTTCAAGCCGCTGACAACACGGCATATTCCCGCGAAACGGCTGATATCTTGTTTAAAATCCTCACTGGAAAGCGCGCAGGTATGTTTGCTGGTCAGCGTATATTGAATCCCGCACTGGCGAAAATTATTGCAGACAGACATTTTTCCGCAAAAAGCGTCGCGCCGGTTGGCGAGATCGAGTTTATCCAGATTATCCGGACATGCCTGAACCAGGATCGGCACCGTCAGCTTCGACTGGCGAACCGCCTCTGTTACACTTAGCTCATCACCAAAGTTGGGCATGCAGATAATCAGGCCCTCTATTTTTTCACTGTTTTCCCGAAACAGTTTGGCGCAGGCCCTGGCATCTTCTATTGTCTCAACACCGCCGCCTTTCGTGTCGGATTCAGATAAAACGACACTTTGGTGTCCCCATACTGTCAGGTTATCTATGAGCTCCTGCCTGGCCGAGGCAATAACGTGATCCGGGAAAAAAGAACGATTACAGACGATTAAACCAAATGTAGACATGAAAACCTCCTGATTTTAGATGCCATAGGTGACATATACCAATGTGACTGTGTACTGTTCAAATCTAAAAAACATCTTAACAATTGTGTGCTGTTGAGTTGTTCACACTAAAAAACTAGTCTGCTCCTTTTGCCTGAATGTAGTATCGTTAATATGCTTCATAAAAATGAATCACATTTTTAACGAGTCTGTTCAATCCGCAAAATCAGGCTCTTACTTTACGCACAGCGTCCTGCCAGCCGGCCTTCATGTCTCTGACCGTCTCTTCCGGCAAACCGGGACTGAATGTCCGGCCCTGTTTTTTCATAGCCGGGATGGTATCCAGACTTTCGTAAAGCCCAAGTGTGATCCCGCCCATATAGGCAACTCCCAGAGCCGATAACTCTTGAGCCGCGTTACACTGAACATCGCAGCCAAGCAGATCGGCTTGTATTTGCATCAGAACATCGCTTCGGGTTGGGCCGCCGTCCACACGCAGTTCCTGAAGCTTTATATCCATCGCGTCAACAACGGCACTGTTCTGATAAGCGATAGACTCAAGCGCGGCTCTGGCAATATGAGCCCGATTAGTTCCGCGCGACAAGCCAATGATCGCGGCTCTGGCCTGGCTGTCAAAATACGGCGCGCCCAAACCTGAAAAGGCGGGCACAAGATAAGCACCATTCGTATCTGGAACGGTTTCAGACAAATCATCTATCTCGCGCGGGGTTTTGGTCAGCTGAAGCTCATCACAAACCCACTTCAAAGTATCACCGGAACTGGTCACATTCCCCTCAAGCACATAATGAACCTGACCTTGCCAGCCCCATGCCAATGATGCCGCTATACCTTCCGGCGGTGTTTTCTTTTTCTGGCCAACATTAATCATGATCGATGAGCCTGTACCATACGTCGCCTTCGCCATACCAGGCTGGACACAGCCCTGTCCGAAAAGAGCCGCGTGAGAATCACCCATCACACCGGCAATTTTCATTGACGCCGGAAACAACCCTGATGCTGTCTGGCCGAACAGGCTGTCCGAAGGTCTAATGTCGGGCAGGCAGTTTAAAGGGATCTGAAACAGATCAGCAATTTCTTTATCCCAGGCTAATGTGCTTACATTAAACAGCTGCGTACGACTCGCGTTGGAAAGATCGGTGGCAAAAACGGTTCCGCCTGTGAGCCTGTACATCAGATAACTGTCGACTGTTCCGATACAAAGCTGGTTATTTTCCGCTTTTTCCCGAAGTCCGGCTACATGCTCCAGAAGCCAGGCCGCTTTCGCGGCAGGATAATAAGCAGAAAGTGGCAACCCTGTTTTCTCTCTCACCTGATCAGCATGAGATTTTAACTGGCGACAGATCGCCTCACCTCTCTGGCATTGCCAGACAACAGCCGGCGCGAGTGGTTTGCCTGACTGCCTGTCCCAGACAACCGTTGTCTCACGCTGATTGGTCAGCGCCAGGCCAGCCAGCTGACTGTGCCTGATTCCGGCCGCGTCCGGAACTTTGTTAATCAATCGGCAGACATTCTGCCAGATTTCCTCCGCGTCATGCTCAGCCCATCCAGGTTTCGGATAAGCCTGCTTGTGGGCAAGATCTGCTTTTTGGATGATCTGTCCCGTTTTATCTGCCAGAATCGCCTTCGTTCCGGCCGTGCTCTGGTCAACCGCTAAAATCCAGGACATGCTATTCGCCCCCTTTAGATCTCGTGATTAAGATTTCGGCCTGCTGCGCGATATTTTCTTTCGTCAGCCCATAATGGCGAAACACTTCAGCACTGGACCCTGTCACCAGATCTTCATCGGGTAAGGCGATTTTTTTCATCAGCCGGGGCCGCTGCTGTGACAGCAGACCGGCTATCTGGTCACCCAGACCGCCGTGTAAACTATGCTCCTCAACTGATATCACTGCCGGGCAAACTTGAGCCGCCTTCAAGACGGCTGTTTCATCAAAAGGCTTAAGCGTAG
The DNA here is from genome assembly GCA_007135995.1 of Clostridiales bacterium. GTDB lineage: Bacteria > Bacillota > Clostridia > Saccharofermentanales > UBA5734 > SLHU01. Next base: position 3,298 of record SLHU01000397.1, read on the forward strand.
CCATATCGAGCACTGTTGCTTGAACGCCTCTTTCGGCCAGCAACGCAGCGGCCTGCCAGACAAGCGCGACCGTTTCACCTGTCCCAACCAGCAGCAGGTCGGATCCGGTTCTCAGCGTTATCGCTTTACCCGTCTGAAAAGGGATCTCAAGCCCGGTCATACTATCAGGTCCATAGATGTCAGCAACAGCGCCGCGACCCATGCGGACATAAACCGGCCCATCTTCTTTGGCCAGTACGCGAGTCATGCTTTTTGTCTGCCAGGCATCCGCCGGTAGAATAACCGTCAGATTTGGAATCGCGCACATGGTCGCGATATCCTGCAATGAGTGGTGACTGGTTCCAAGCGCGCCATAACTGACCCCGCCGGAAATGCCAATAATTTTGACATTGCTTTTTGAGTAGGCGATATCAACTTTAACCTGTTCCGCGCTGCGCATTGAGTAAAAACAAGCTGGCACGGTTACAAAGGGTCTGAAGCCGGCGTTTGCCAGACCGGCTGCGATACCTACACAATTTTGCTCCGCTATGCCCACTTCAACAAACTGTTCCGGCAGCTCATCCGCGAACT
>SLHU01000112.1 GCA_007135995.1 Clostridiales bacterium
ACCGGTTTCACGATTATAAAACCATTCATTCTCTTCAGTTAATTCTTCGGTAATGTTCTCAATATATCGATATGCTTCGTGAAGACCGGTTCGGCGATTATTCTGCGTGCCGCCTTCCATCGAAATCTTTCCAGAATCATCTTTGCCAGTGATTCGATAATGAAAATCACCCCATAGCTGATCATGCATCACGTGAAAATAGCCGCCTTCTGGATTTTTCCATCCGGACACCCGATCTTCAGACAAACAATCCGGAGCGGTTCCCTGCATATAACCGGCTGCCTCATCGTACTTGGGATAACGCGCCATGTGATATAACCGTCCGTTAACATACAAAGCATCAAGATCAAGCTGTTGATCAAGAATTGCAGACCAATAGCCTTGTTTTTCAAGCTGCCAGTCAGCCTTGATCCGCATACTGCCGCAGATAACTGTTTTTCCCCGGTTTTCACCGGTGATTGTAATGCCTTCCAATCCCATTTCTGATGATATCTGCAGCGGTTTATAAAAGCGATACGTCCCATTCTTTAAAACAATATCCAACTGTCGCTCGCCAGCCATCTGTGCTTTATTTACAGCTGTCTCAAAAGCATCAAGCGCTAAATCCCCTTGCTGCGAAATAGTAATCTTCATGGTCGTTCCACCTCCTTCCCCATTATACACATCATTACAAGCTTGGTGCCAGGCACGTTATCTGCACATCTAAAAACTTGGTGCCAGGCACGTAAAAACTTGGAAAAAACTTGGTGCAAAACTTGGTGCCAGGCACGAAGTTTAGGTGCCAGGCACGAAGTTTATCACCGCATTAATGCAAATAACGCGAAGAGAAATCTTCTCAGAAAAGCGGGCAATCACGCGGAAAATATTGTAAGATAGCTTATGGGCCTGCAAGCGGTTATGACATTTAGCAGACGTGACATCTGGGACAGTCTTTGGTGATCTTTTAGAGAAATTTATAAAATCAACGATCGTTTTTTAGCAATTGTTAAGTGAAAGAAGGTATCATGATGATTTATCAGAATATTGAGTTTTTGAACGTGGCAGAACTTGAGAAGATTCCAGGGTCTGCTTCAGTCAGACTGCATCGATTTCCGGAGAAAGTCAGAAGCCATCTTGGTCTGGGACGAAGCTCTTATGGACGATATGTAGCTGAAATGACTACTGGCTGTGAACTTCGTTTTATTTCGAAAGGTGACAGAGTTCATCTGTCACTGTCATCGCTCGATGCTGATGGAGAAATCGTCGTTTTCAAGGGCGATTTCGTTCATTCAAGACATCTGCTTAAAGCAGGTCTGGTCACCTCAGTTCAGCTGACTGATAATGTTGATTTTGGCAAACTCAGACCAGAAGTGCTAAAAGACGGTCTGTTTTCTCCTCATGTTTGGCGAATTCTCTTCTGCCATAACTTTACAGGCGTTTTTCATGATATTAATCCCTTTGGCTATGATATAAGACCGCCGCTTCACTCTGAAGTGCCCAGCAGAAAGTGGCTGGCCTATGGCTCTTCGATCACACATGGAGCCGGTGCGCTTTTGCACACCAACAGCTGGATCACGCAGGCAGCCTGCTCACTGGGTGTTGATGTGCTGAACAAAGGCATGGGCGGTTCTTGCTTCTGCGAACCCGAAATGGCTGAGTATCTGGCTGTCTCAGGAGAAAAAGGCGAATGGGATTTCGCGACACTCGAAATTGGTGTAAACATGCGGGGACATTTCAGTTCGGATGAGTTTGAAAAACATGCAGGATTCCTCGTCAATAGGATAATAGACTTGAATCCCGAAAAACCGGTTTTCCTCATCACTACATTTCCTAATGCAGCGACCAGCAGTATCGAAACAAGCCAGGACGCTCGAAATGAGCAACTGTTTAATCAGCATCTGCGGCGACTGCATCAAAAACGGTGTGACCAGAATCTACACTTGATTGAAGGAAACACAGTTCTTGACAATTTTTCTCTGCTCAGCTGTGATCTGATCCATCCGTCAGACAATGGGCATATTGCGATGGGACGAAACATCGCCGCTATTTTGTCGTCTGGACTGAATAATTGAACAAAACAATCGTGCGCAATCCCCTTCCAGTATCATACAGCTGTGTTGTTAAGCACAAGCTTGCCTGATACTTGGGATCATGCATGCTGACGCTGCGGACTGGTTTCCCTTTTACCGCATGATAGGGTTGTTCTTGTCAAAGACTTTGAATACTTTACATGTGACTGATTATACGCCATTCAAACCAGTTGACACGCTGTGCAGCAGCCGCTCAAAACAACAAAAAAGATTAGCTGTCTGTCTCGCTCACTTCAAATAAAGCTTCTGTTTCAACCGCTATATTACCTGGAAGCACATTCATGCCAACAGCGGATCGAGATGGCAAGCCAATCGCTTCGCCGAATACTTCCGCAAGCAGGCGGGTTCCACCATCCGCTACCTGAGGCTGGTCATAAAACTCATCGTCACTGGCGACAAACGTGGTGATTTTCACAACACGCTTGACTCTGTTCAGATCACCGATTTTTGCCTGAAGTGCAGCCAACACATTGAGCATGCAGTTTCTCGCCGCAATCTGTCCTTCATTGACATCAAGGTCACGCCCCAGCTTGCCGATCCACTTTTCATCTCCGATGGCAGGTCCGCAGCCGGAGACATAATACAGGTGACCCGAAAACTGTCTGCATGGACTGTATAGCCCGCCTTTTGCCGGGGCTTCCGGTAAAGTAATGCCCTGTTTTTTCATGTTCTCATGTACATCCCTTTCACTCTTCCTCCCAATTTCATTGTTGTTGCCCTGACTGTCATTTCTCGTTGTCAAAGCAAAAGGCTTTACGCCTGATTTGGCTAATCATCTTCTATGCCTGCTAAGTCATAGATTCAGTTTCTGAATGGCAGACAGGCACAGAGCAACTATTAGTTCACGTATCTTTTCCTATGTGCTGTAAGCTCATTCAACCGTCATGTTTCTTATCTTACCACTTTCTCATCTGGTCCGACACATATGTGCTGAAGTGCTTATACGCGCTTTCCCTCATGCCAGACGATCTGTCCGTCAGTTAATACGATGTCCATGCCTTCAGCCTTTTTCCTGGGTTTATGATATGTTGCTTCGTCTTTTAGTTTGTCCGGGTCAAATATAATCACATCTGCCTGCTTATCTTTTTGCAGCAGCCCTCTCCCGGTTAAACCGTAGCGTTTTGCCGGCATTGCCGTCATTTTATGAATCGCCTGCTGCGGTGTCAGCACTTTGCGTCTCAAGACCAGATCCTGCCAGATTCGCGGGAAGGCGCCATTGAGTCTTGGGTGCGGATGATCCGGAGCTCCGTAAAGCGAATCCGAAATGACTGATGCGTACGGCAGCATCGCGACGCTGTCCACATCCTCCTGACACATGCTTCTGACAATAACTGCGACGCGTCCCTTTTCTTCACAAAGCAGCCTGATCAGGCAGGCTGTTTCATCTTCATCGTGCCCGTCTGCCATTATATCAGTCAGACTGCGGCCAAGACAGTCCCGGTTTTTATCATTGATCACTGAGCTGATGATCACCCGGTCCCAGCCAATTGACTCAACCATATTATCCCAGCCAGGCTGTTTTTTCATAATCTCTCTTCGCAGCAAACGAGTGCCGTCCTGGCTCGATAAAAAATCAAGCGTCTGTTCTAAAGTCGTCTTCATGCAAACAGGCGGAATCAAGGTCATCAAAGTTGTAGAACCACTTTCATACGGGTAAAAATCAACCGTTATATCCTGGCCATCTGCTCTGGCCCTATCAATCAGATCAATTGCCCTGGGCAATGTCCTTTGCCAATTGTTTTTGCCGAACACTTTAAAATGACTGATGTTAAGCGAAAGACCTGTTTTTTTCGCGAT
>SLHU01000177.1 GCA_007135995.1 Clostridiales bacterium
AGGCTTGTTTTATCAGGTGGAATATCTAAAAGACACAGTATCCTATGGGAGATATACCTGTCCGCATATGCGGTTTGTTAAAAAAGCACCCGCCTTCGACAGGATCTCAACCGAATAATTTGATGATGTGTGGGTGAACATGGCGCTTGAAAAAGCGCGCGGCATGGCTGCAGATAGAACGGATCAGTTTTAGATGGATGAATATGACCTTCAAATGAACGGAGAGAACAGATTGTGATAAATGAACTTTGGCTGGAAGTATACGATAAAATGACCGCCTCGGACAAAAGCCAGCTGATTCGCTGCACAAATCAGCTTTTGGCCAGGACGTATCTGCTTAGTGAACAATACGATGACGCAGCAGGCATGATGAAAAGCAACAGCGACTACAGGTTGGTAGACCGCCACTTCGACTGGCTTCACGATTATCTGGAACTGGCCGGTTGGAATCTGGTCAAAGACCGGACGCTGGGTGTGATCTATATAGAAAGTCTTTATAACTATAACCGCTTGCAGCTTAACAGCATGACAACACTGATCCTGCTGACACTCAAGCTGCTCTATGATGAGGAACGGGAAAAACTGACGCTGCAAAGCGTTGTCAGCATGACAACCGCGCAGGTGGTAGACCGGCTGATCCATTTTAACGCGGTCAAGCGTAAACCGTCCGATAAAGATCTGACGGAGGCGCTGCGTCTGCTCAGCCGGCATCATATCGTGCAGCGGCTCAGCGGCGAATGGTCTGAAGCTGACTGCCAGTTTCTGATTATGCCCAGTATTACACTTCTTTTGTCCGGCGACGCGATCGGCCGCATATATCGCAGCCTGGAAGAAGCAAACGGCATTGATGAAAGTCAGCTTGACACTGAAAATGATGATCCGGCTTTATCAGATGATGTGTTCACAGAGACTGCGGATGATGTGTGATGCAGCATATAGACTAAAAATAAATGTAAATCTTGATGTATAAACAGGCAGGAAATGAAAACTTAGATACAGGCAGGAAGCACTGAAAAAATACAAACGGGGGAACAAGACTTGAAGAAACTGACGCGGATGCTGCTGGTGAACTGGCATTATTTTACAGTTGAATGGATCGGTTTTGAGCAGATCAATTTTCTAACCGGCAAAACGGGAGTGGGAAAATCAACCCTGATTGACGCGATGCAGATTGTCCTGCTGGGAGATACCAACGGCCAGCATTTTTTTAATAAGGCCGCTAACGATCGTTCCAGACGAAGCCTCAAAGGTTATCTGCGCGGCGAATATGGCGATGATGGCGGCAGCGGCTACTTGTATCTGCGCAATCAGCCGTTTTCAACTTATATTGCCTGTGAGTTTTTTGATACTGTCAAAAAAAGCATTCTGAGTTTGGGTGTTATTTTCGACTGTAACTATACCGCGACCGATGAGAGTTGTTTTTTCATTATTAAGGATAAAATCCCTGAACATGGGTTTCTCCGTGATGACGTGGCTATGGAAATCAGCGACTTCAAGCAGTATCTGAGACAGCAGTACAAACGCGGCAGTTTTGACATCTGTACAACGGGCCGCGAATATCGCAATAAACTAATGGGGAACCTGGGCGGTTTAAAAAAAGATCGCTATCTGAACTTGATCAAAAAAGCCGTTTCGTTTACCCCCATTATTGATATTGAAGAATTTATCACGGAGCATATCTGCGACAGCCGCCGGCCGCCTGATCTTTCAGGCATGCAGGATAATCTGCGCCAGTACCGGCGTCTGGAGCAGGAAGCTGAGCAGATGCGGGCCAGAATTGGTGATCTGAGTCAGCTTCAGGAGCTGTATCAGAAGCTGCAGCAAGAGCTTGAGAAGCGCCGCCTGTACCGCTTCCTGATTGACCGCTGTGAACTGGAAAACGCGGCGATCCGGCTTGACGCGGTTGAGGCAGACTTGAAAAGAACGGTTGAGCAGCTTGAGACGAGCCGTGAGCGGGAGCGCGTGCTTAGTGAAGTGCTGGAAAAACTGCAGCAGGAGCACGATCTACTGGTTGAACAGCGCGGACAAAACGATGTCTATCAGCAGCAGCAGATCCTGCAAAAGCAGCGTGACCAGCTGAATAACGAAATAAAAAGCTTGGAAGAAAAACTGTCTTCGATGCGAAACCAGCTTAACATATACGGCCTCAGCTGGCGCAAAGCAGGCGCAGAAGTACAAAAGATGCTGGAAAATGCCGGCAGCCTGACTGAAGAACTGCCGGATACGATTGCCGGCCTGCAGAAGGTGTTATATGAGCTAAGCCGGCAGGCCGACTGGCTGCTTAACATTCGCGAAGAGAATCTAAAAGTCTTGAACTCAGATGCTTTTCGTCAGCTAAGAGAAGCGGGCGAAGCGTTTCGTACGCATCAGACACTGATGCGAAGTGACCTGATGAAGGCAGAAACATCTGCACTGCAGGACGTCATAAACTGTGAGAGGAAAATAGCTGAGCTTGAACGCGACATTAAGCAATTCAGTCCGCAGGTAAACACTTTTCGGAAGGCACTGGCGCAGCATCTGGCTGAGAAAGCCGGGAAATCTGTTGAAGTCAGCATCCTTGCTGATCTGATGGAAATTTCTGATCATCGCTGGGTCAATGTGATTGAAGGCTATCTGAACCGACAAAAGCAGTATATCCTGGTTGAACCTGCCTGGTACGATGAAGCAGTGGCCTACTATGACGCGAATCGTCATCAGTATCAGTATTATGATGTCAGTCTGATTGACGGAGAAAAAGCGGCCGCCAGCCGTCCGCGTCGCCAGCCGGGCAGTCTGGCTGAGGAAATAACAACCGACAGCCCTGAAGCCAGAGCCTATGCTGATTTTCTGCTGGGCGGTGTGATAAAGTGTGACAGCGCTGCAGCGCTCAGGCGTTACGAACGTGCCGTGACAGACACAGGCCTGCTTTATCAGGGTTATGTTGTCAGCTCAATTAATCCGAAGCTCTGGGCGAATCACCTGATCGGCAAAAAATCAATTCAGCAGCAGCTGGGCAAGCTGAGAAATGAGCTGCCCGCCCTGAAACAGCGCCATGCGGACACAAAGACATTGTCAGGCGCTTTTAACGGCGTGCGTGATATTAATGTGATGAGTGAAAATGAGATCAGCCATAATCTGCGGCTGCTTGCTGACAGCCAGATTCTGCCTGAGCTGCGCCGGCAAAAAGATGAGACGGTTGATCAGCTGGCTAGTCTAGATTTGTCCTGGATTCTGGAGCTGAACAATCGTATCGAAGCCCTTAAAGAGAAAATCCATGAGTCAGAAAAAACGCGCAGCACGGTCATTGAAGAAATTGGGGGCTATAAAAACAAATTGCTGGATCTGGATGAGCGGCAAAAACCAGAACTGCAGCAGCGTCTGCTGAGTGCGCAGGCGCTTCTGAACAACCGCTATAATCGAACTTTTCGCGAAGGCGAAGCGGAACAGCGGTTTCAGGAAGAGCTGACAGATAAAGCGACACCGGACCGGATCGCCGTCGCCTACCGTTCACAGCTGGGGCTTAGGGAAAACGCGGTGGCCACCTGCGAAAAAACGCTGACCAATGCCCGGTCACACTATAATCAGGCATACCACTATACCTTTGATGTATCGGCTGCCGATAACAGCAAGTATGACCAGCAGCTGAAGGAACTAAGCCAGCAGAAGCTGCCGGCCTATCAGGAGCAGATTGAAAATGCCAAGAATATGGCCTACGAGCAATTCGCCAACCAGTTTCTGGCGGAAATGAAAGCCAGCATTCTCGATGTTCAAACCCGGATCAGCGAGCTGAACCGCGCGCTGCGCGATAACCGTTTTGGTACTGAACGCTTCAGTTTTCAGATCATGGAAAACCAGGAATACAAGCGCTTTTATGA
>SLHU01000095.1 GCA_007135995.1 Clostridiales bacterium
CCAGTGCCAGCTCCCGGCCGGTTTCAAGAAGCCGCTGCGGCAAATCGGGACAAAGGATCAGCTCCGAACCGCTGTGAAGCTTGATATTCAGGCCGTCTGCCGCTGCACTGGCCTGAAGCTGTTCCCGCCTTATCTTAAATTGTCTGAGCCTTGCCGTCAGTGCCTGCTGACTGCCTAAAGACTCCGTTTCTATATGCGAGGTGCAAAACACATCTGTCACACCCTGGATTTCATACTGCTGCAGCAGCTGCAAGGCTTCCGGCACACCGGCGGGGCCGTCATCAACCTGGGGCAGACAGTGGCTGTGAAGCTCAATCATCTTCCGTTACCAGACCACCCCGGCGCTTAAGATTCCCTGCGCCAGTATCTGCGCTGTCCTGTGACTCACCCGGCCTGGCATCATGCTCAAGGCTGGGGATCACAAACTCATTGCCGAGAATACGCGTCTGCGGGGCACGCACGCTGGTCTGGCTTGCATGCGGCGCTTTTTTGCGCGGTACGGCGCTCGTCTGCTGTTTATTTTTTGTCTGTGTCTGTTGCTTCATCTGCTGCTTTTTAGCTTTTTTATTTTTGCGTTTATTTTTTTTGCCGGCGTCAGCAGACTGGTCGGCATAATAATCCTGCTGATAATACATATAGTAATAGTCGTCTGTATCTTCATTGACACCGTTCAGGATATAGCCCAGCACCCGTGCCTTCACCTGCTTGAGCAGACTCGCGGCCCGCTGCAGTTGGCGGCGGTCCACTTTTCCGGCCCGGACAACATACACAACACCGTCCACCTTGCTGGCAACAATCGCGCCGTCTGTAACAACGCCAACCGGCGGGCTGTCCACCAGAACAAGGTCAAAGTCGCTGCGGCTGGCCTCAAGGATATGGGTAAAGGAATCAGACATCAGAATTTCCGCCGGATTCGGCGGAATCGGGCCGGAAGGCAGTAAAAATAAATTTTCTGTTGGTGTCTCCACAACATAATCATTGTAATCGCCCTTACTGATCAGGGCATTCGTCAGTCCGCGGCGGTTCGACAGACCAAACAGGCGATGAACAGCCGGCCGGCGCATGTCGGCATCAATCAAAAGAACGCGGCGGCCAATCTGGGCATACGTAACAGCCAGATTGGAAATGGTGGCCGTCTTGCCTTCCGACTGGTTCGAACTGGTGACCGCGATGAGCTTAGCGGGCGCATCAATTGAAGAAAACTCCATATTTGTCCGGGTAATCTTGAAAGCCTCAGACACATGAGACAGCGGGTCGAGCTGTGTGACCAGGTCCTGATGATAGCGAAGCGGCCTTTTTTCCATGATCAGTGCCTCCCTTCGTCAAGCAGCGGATCGTGCTCAAACTCCGGAATCGCACCGAGCATCGTAAAACCGGTGATGCTTTCCACATCATCGGGTGTCTTAACGGTTGTATCAAGAAATTCAATCAGAAATGCCAGCCCCACGCCCAGCATCAGGCCCAGCACCAGGCCAATCGCCAGGTTCAGCTGTTTATTTGGGAAAGCCGGCCGGGTGGGCGTAATAGCCGGGTCAATAATATTCACATTGCCGGCGCCCATTTTCTCAACAACCACTTGCGAGAAAACCTCCGACACTTTATTGGCAACCGTTGAGGCAAAAACCGGATCGGTATCCGAGACCGTAATGGTCAGATGCCGGGTACTGCTTTTGGTGCCAACCGACACTTTATTACCCAGCCGGCTGGCGGTCACCGGGTCAAGGTCAAGCTCATCTGCCACACGCTGCGTGACTAAACGGCTTTGTGCCAGCACCTGATAGTCGCTGACCAGCTGCGAGAAAACCGCCAGATCAGCGCTGCTGATCATCTGCGGATCTTCACCAACTGTCCGTTCCTGCCAGATATACAGCAGCACGTCAGCGTTATATGTTTCATCAACAATAAAAAAGGTATAAATACCCGAAAGAGATATACCCAGCACAGCAAGTAAAATAATAGCCCAAAGACGCTTCTTAAGCAGACGCATCATCTGAAGCAAGTCAATTGTTTCTGATTCCAAAGTGTAGATCCTCCAATGAAAAAGCTTACAAACATGATAGCTATATAGTGGCTGTTTGTCAATCTGGACTGTCATTCAGAGCCTGCTGATAGCAGGCACTTTTTTAAACGCATCTAAATTTTATGATATCAGTCAAATCAGTCATTTACCTGGCTGCGAACGAGCTGTTTGTTTGCCAGCATCGGCTTTAGCATTTCGGGATCATTGGGCCGGCAAAGGTAATACCCCTGGCCCATATCACAGCCGGTTTCTGACAGCCACAGCAGCTGCTCAGCGGTTTCAATGCCTTCAGCAACAACCTGCAGTCCCAGTGTATGTGCCAGGTTAATCATCGCGGTGAGTATTTGAGTATCACTTTTCGTTTTGTCCATTGTATGAATAAACTGCCGGTCTATCTTAAGCCTGTCAACCGGCAGCTGGCGAAGCCAGGTCAGCGATGAATAGCCGGTGCCAAAATCGTCGAGCGCGAACTGAATACCATGGGTTTTCAGTTCACGGATCAGGGCAATCACCTTCTCTGGCTGCTCCATCAGCACGCTTTCGGTAATCTCAAGCTCCAGCTTGCTGCCCAGCCTTTTCAAGGACTCCTGAAGGGGAATGATATCTCTGGAAAAAGATGCCTTGTACATTTGGCGGCTTGAGATATTAAGGGTTATCACCGGCGGCAAAAGGTTTTGCTCTGCCCAGCGGATCGCCTGCTTTTCCACCATCATGATCAGCTTGATTGTCAATCGGTCAATCAGGCCGGTTGATTCCGCCAGCGGTATGAAGTCGCCGGGCATGATTAAGGCGTCACCGTCACGGTCGCTGCGGCAGCGCACCAGTGTTTCCACAGCCTGCAGTTTGCCGCTGCGAAGATCGAAAATAGGCTGATAATGCGCCAGCAGCCGGTTCTCCTCTATTGCTTCGCGCAGCCGGGTCACTTCAGATGTCAGCTGGGTTGCCTGCGGCAGTATACCGGGATAATAGAAGCTGGTAAAGTTTTTACCTAGTGCTTTACTGTTGAGCATCGCCATCTCCGCATGCTGCAGCAGTTCATTCATACTCAGGCCGTGGTCAGGATACATCGAAGCACCTACCGATAAACTCAGATAATAGAGTTTGCCGTTTATCTGCCAGTTATAACGCAGCCTGCTCTTCAGCCGGTCGCTGAAATCAAGCAGCTCTGAGCGGGTGTTGACAGGGTGCAGCATCACCGCGAACTCATCGGCTGAAAGGTGCACCGCCAGGTCGGAAGACCGGATCAGCGACTGCAGCGTATTCGCGACATGGCAAAGCAGCGAGTTTCCTGTCTCATAGCTGCCCATTTCATTCACAACTCTGAAATCATCAATATTCAGATAAAGCAGGCCGATTTTTGCACGGTCGCGGCTGGCCGCTGAAATACGCTGCTTCATCACCTGTTCCAGGTATTCCCGGTTCGGCAGACGCGTCAAAGCGTCTAAATGTGCTTCTGTATGCAGCTTTTCCTGAAACGCGTCCAGTGTATCAATCGCTTTTTCATAGACCAGCCGGCGCTGTCGCAGCATGATGTAAAAAAACACGGTGCTGGCAATGACAAACATCCAGCCCTTATATAGACTCACCTGAAAAGTAGAAAAATTAAGTTCTCTGACGAACAAAAAATAATCAGAAGTGTAGATCCAGACCAGACTGAAAACCATGTAAAAAAACAGACTTCTTAAAACAATACGGTGCCGGCGGCGTAAAAACTGCTTAATAGAATCCCGGTCAATAATCATCCCGGCTTCGAGACCATATTTTTTCTTGAGCGGATCGCCAGCCTGGTGACGCCTGTCTTTACGTGTGCTCATTTTGC
>SLHU01000331.1 GCA_007135995.1 Clostridiales bacterium
AAGCCACTTCAAGCAAACGATTGTGACGCTTAATCTGATGCATGCTGGTCAGCGTACCCCGATGAAGTTCGAGGTATAATTCACCTCGGTAGAAAGAAGGCCTCTCCAATTGGTTTTCAAGCTGCTCCATGAAACTGCTGACAGTGGTATGGTGTGTGCCGGGCAGACCTGCCAGATTTTTGATTCTTCGGGTCATCTCTATCATCTCAAACTGAGGTCCGCCTCCGCCATCACCAAAGCCATATGACAGCAGACGACTTGAATTGACTGTCTTCTCTTTTATTGCGTCATTTGTCTGCGGGTCATCAACAACATAGCGCAGTACATTTTGAGGATCAGGCCAGATATGTGTTTTATTGAAATGCGTCAGCACTCGGCTGCCATCAATCCCCTGCCAGTAAAATGTCTCATAAGGGAAATCGGTCGTATCATTCCAGGCGATTTTAGTTGTCAAAAAATATTTGACACTTGCCTCCTTCATGATCTGCGGCAAAGCAGGGCTATAGCCAAAGGTATCTGGCAGCCAGAAAGCATCGGATGTATAATTAAAGTACTTTCGGGTAAAGCGCTGCCCCCAGATAAATTGGCGGGCGATACTCTCACCTGAAGGAATATTGCAGTCGCATTCAACCCATACGCCCCCATTTGGTTCGTAACGTCCAGCCTGAACCTGCTGCTGAATTTGTGTAAATAATGCCGGATAATGCTGCCTGATCATATCCGCGTGAAGAGCGGAGCTCTGGATAAACTTATATTCAGGATACTGCTGCATTAAGCTCATCTGATTTGAAAAGGTTCTTGCACATTTCTTAACCGTTTCATCAATTGGCCATAACCAGGCGGTATCCATATGTGAATGGCCGATCAGGCCAGCTGTGGGGGCCAATGCCGTGTCTGCAGTTTTCAGTTTATCTAATAATTCAGCAACAAGACACGCTGCCTGTGAAATCGCATTCATAAATAAATCGTCATCCACCTGTTCAGGAGAATAAAAAATAATTTCATGAAGTTCAGTGAGTGTATTAATGACAGCTGCGCGAACAAAACTGCTGCTGTCCAGGCTATCTGCCATTTGATTGAGCGTTTTTAAGTCAAAGTAAAAATCATTGATCACTTTGTTTTTTACGCAGATTGAAACACCCTTATATACAAGCTCAAAACTGGTCAGGCCGCTTTCTTCAAAGGGCATACAGCCTCGCACTTGATGGCCGGCATAGTATTCTAAGGCAAGGTTGATCATTTCGCCGGATGGCGGGCTGCCTGCGATCATATTACAGTAATGGTTGCCATGACTATGTTCAACTATTTTCGAACAGAAAATACCTGCCGGCGTTTCATTCACCCACAAAAGCGCTTCATAACCGCCGATGACAGGGTATAGATAAAGATCCTGTCCTGCCAGATGGTCAGGCACTGTATATTGGCCTCGAAACCAGCCATAGGCGCCTTCTTCGCCCCAGATCATACCCGGCCGGCATGATTTGAACGCGGCAATATCAGGAATGGCATGAAGCGGCCGGTCTGTCTGGTAAAAAGCCATATCGACGTTATCAACTACATCAAAGAGTTTTTCATTCAACACCTGCTCAAAACGTTTTAATTTCGCCAGCATACGCTGAATTTGCTTGTCATTTAGCACCTTGTTCTCCTCCGTCATACGGCAATCAGGTTTCCTCTGATCATTCATTTCATGAACGCTCATGATCGCTTATGCCAGCTATTAAAGACGTACTGTCCTTTATTTATTGAAGTCACACTATTGATTCAGATGGGTGTGGTTTGATTTGGCTATTGCTTCTGCCTGTCTGAGGCTGAGCTGCGCTGGGACATCTGGTGTTTCTGGGTGCTTGTCTTTATTCTCAGTTTTCACTTTCCATGTCCAGCTTTTTCTAAGCAGATATCTGGGAAGAAAGACCCCGGAAAACAATTTTAACCATAAACTCACCAGCGTCCCGTTAAACAAGGCAGATATGATCGTTCCAGGACCGATCCCTGTTATCTGCCTGATGAAAATGATCAGAAAAACAGATGAAAAGGCCAGACAGCTTAAATCAAACCCTGTTTTTGTCTTTTTAAAAGATAGGTTCTTATGCAATGCCAGTTCTTTCACAAATAAATCAAAAGGAATCGGCGGCCACTGACTGAAAACAACCGACGCTATACCAAATGACAATACAAACAGGCCAACAGCATAATAAACGAACCTGAGCCAGATATGATCAACAGGCAATGCAGCCGTTGCGCCTGTAAAAAAATCGAGGAGATAGCCAAAAACCACTGAAACAAGAAAAGACAGCACATAGCTTATTTTTATTTTTCGAACGATTATAATCAGCAGCAGCACTAAAAAACCCTGCACAATATAACTCCAGGTTCCAAAAGTGATTGCACCAAACCTGTGGCTGATGACATAAGGCATTGAAGACGCAACTGAAATACCCAGATTGCTGCGTACCATAAACGATAGTCCAGCACTGATACAGATCAGCCCGAGAGCAAACATGAATTCATAAAAAACAATTAATTTTTTGCCAAAGCGCATATGTATCTCCTTCCGGCACAGGCTACATTATACCATGTGCAGATCAGGATTCCGATGGGCAAGAAACCGTTTTTTTCTGCTTAATAAGTGCTTGAGCTGTGCAACTGGGAATCGTCTGGCTGCTTGCTGTTTTGATTGTCATCAGCGTTTCATATTTCTGATGATCGCATAAGGACAGCCAAAGTCGTTATGGCAGGCATACGTTCCCGATAAACAGCTGCATAAAAATGCCATCAGAAAAACGACATCTTGTGTTAATTATGATAAAATATCGATAGTTGATTATATTTCCTTTACACGATCTCTAAGTGATTCTCATTTAACCAAACGGTAACTGTACTGATGTGATACGCATCCAGACTGTGTCTTGACACACATTAATTGAGGTGACTTATATGCAAATTGTCATTTTATCCGGAAATCCGAAACAAGACGGACTCTGCCAGACAATTATTCAGGCAGCTCATCAAGGAGCCAGCTGCGAGGGCACGCTTGTTTCAGAAATACGTCTATGTGACGGTAATTTGATCCGATGCCAGGTTTGCGATGAAGGCTGGGGAACCTGC
Source organism: Clostridiales bacterium (assembly GCA_007135995.1). Lineage (GTDB taxonomy): Bacteria > Bacillota > Clostridia > Saccharofermentanales > UBA5734 > SLHU01. The sequence continues at coordinate 3,109 of SLHU01000331.1, forward strand.
CGTGATGAAAATGTCTGCATCTATGGGAATGATGGTTTTTCACAAATTCAAGATCATCTGAGAAAAGCAGACGCGCTGATTCTGGCGACACCTGTTTACTGGGGTGAATGCTCGGAAACACTCAAATGCTTTTTAGACAGGCTGAGGAGATGTGAATTTGGTACACAAGGTGCACTGTCGAAAAAACAAGCGCTGCTGATTGCTTCTGCCGGCGGCTCTGGAAACGGTATTGTCAGTTGCCTTAATCAGCTTGAGCAATTTTGCCGCCATACAGACATCCAGATTTTTGATCGATTTGGTATCAACCGATGGAATGCCGATTATCAGCTGAAAGCTGTTTATGCCGCCGCCAGATCAATTTCTGAAGGCAGAAAAACAGGGGATACTGTCCCGCCGGTGCCAGATGAAAATAACCGGCAGTAGATATACTGCGGATTAATAACAGATTTCAAAATAACCAGGGTGGATCGGGCAGCCTGCTGCGGATAAATATCAGATTTCAAACGCGTCAGAGTGGACCGGCCAGTTTGCTGCGGAACCGAAACTAAGCGTTTGTGCAGTGAAACGTTACGTAATCGACAGCCAAAATATGCGCAGCGGACTGCGCAGCAAAGATATGAAAAAGCCGGAGGCTGCACATGAAAAAGGCATATGTCAATATACCCAATACTTTATCCATATCCAGGGTTGTGTTCCTGCCGCTCTTGTTTTTGTTTGTTATTTA
>SLHU01000365.1 GCA_007135995.1 Clostridiales bacterium
AATCTCCTGGCGGTAGCTGATGGTGTCTGGATGCTGCAGTGGTGTATAGAAACAGGACTCAAGCTCAAACTCTTTTCGGCCTGTAAGCACAGCGTTTACAACCTGATCAAGATTCAGATCCCTGAAATATTCCGGCATCGCCGACTGCCGCAGCTCACTGTGCTGCTGCTGATCAGGAAATAATATGCTGTAAAACATTACATTTTCTCCCTGTCCATCTATTCCTCTTTCCATACTGTATTGTGCAATCCAGGCGTTTCAGCTGATGTCCGGCAATCAGGCCGCCTGGCAATCTTTGCGTCAAAAGCAGGTGGCAGCTTCTGGTACATTATACCATGTTACCTGTTTCATTTGCGTGTTGACCCCATGTCCGGCTCTGTCCGGAGGACTGTCTGCGGCTGAGAAGAATGATCTGTGCATCAGTAAAAATAATGCTACAATGAACATGGACTGCGCTCACAGATTGCGCAGCAAGCCTTGGAGAACCGCGGTCCTGTAAACATCACATCAGCAATCATGAGGAGAACTGCCATGGACAATACACTAGAAACTATCAGCATTCCTAATGTAAACAAGCCCGTATCCAGACTTGTTTTCGGTACCGCGCTCAGACAGATGATGCAGGGCAAAGATGCCGGCCAGCTTCTGGATCAGGTTTTGTCAGCCGGCATCACAGTATTTGATACCGCAGCGGATTATGGCGACAGCGAAGCGTCTCTTGGCAACTGGATCACTGCACGCAATAATCGCGAAGAGATTGTCGTGATCACGAAGGGCGCCAATACAACCAGATGGCGCAGACGTCTGACACCGCATGATATCATGAGTGATTTTTTAACGTCTCTGGCCAAGCTTCAGACTGATTATGTTGATATCTATTTTCTGCACAGAGACGACCCGACCGCGCCCGTTGGACCGATTGTTGAACAGCTCAGCGAACTGTATGCTCAGGGGAAAATCCGGGCCTACGGCGGTTCAAACTGGACGGTTGAGCGTATCGAGCAAGCAAACGAGTACGCCTTCAAGCATTCGCTGCAGCCATTTACCGTCTCAAGCCCCAGTTATTCCCTGGCTGAAATGATCGCCGATCCCTGTGGTGACAGCGTGACTTTGTCTGGTGATCAAAACCACGCGGCCCGGGACTGGTACCAGCAAAACCAGATGCCCGTCTTTGCCTATTCATGCCTCGGCCGCGGCTTTTTCTCCGGCAAATTGAAAAGCGCCCAGATCGGCCGGGCTGAAGAGCTGATCGGTCTTGGCGGCCTTGAATACGGCTTCCCGGTCAATTTTGAACGCCTGAGACGAACTGAGATTCTGGCTGCAAAATACCAAAAAACAGTTCCTCAGATTGCACTGGCCTGGCTTGCCAGTCAGCCGCTTAATCTGCTGCCTGTCACCAGCACCGGAACGATCAGCCATCTTCAGGACAGTATCGAAGCCATGCAGCTTCAGTTGAAAAAACAAGAGCTGCGCTGGCTGAATCTGCAGACTGAACAGCTGGAAGAATAGCATTTTTTCTGTTTATACTGGCGCCGGTTCTGATGCCGATGCGCTGCAATCGTAAAGAAAGGCAGACAACCATTATGAAAGCGTTGCAAGTAACAGCCCCCGGGAAATTTGAGATTGTGGAAATACCAAAGCCAAAGCCTGGTCCGGGACAGATTCTCATGCGGGTGGAAGCCGTTGCCACTTGTCCGCAGTGGGATCTGCACCTGAGACATAATGAGCCGATGTTCATAGGTCATACGTTCAAATACCCTTATACAGTGGGACAGCCGGGTCATGAGGCAACCGGTGATATCGCCGAAGTCGGACCAGGCGTCACCTCTGTTGCGACAGGAGACAGGGTCAGTGCCTGGAAAGATCAGGGGCACCAGATTCAGGGTTGTTATGCGCAATATGTTGTTCTCCAGGAGGAGAATGTCATCAAGGTGCCGCGTGATTTGCCGCCTGAAGCAGTTTCCCCTGTTGAGCTGGCCATGTGTGTTGGCACCGTTTTTTTGATGTTGAAGGAAATGAATGGCGCAGCGGGCCGCACAGTGGCGATTGGCGGGCTGGGTCCGGCAGGTCTGATCGCCGCGCAGATGGCCAGGGCAGAAGGCGCAAAAGAAGTGATCGGTTTTGATCTGCTGCCTGAACGAAGAAAAAACGCGCTCAATCTTGGTCTTGACAGGGTATTCGACCCTGCAGATCATCCCTTTGCCCGCCGCCCGGGAAAACCGGAAATTGAAACGGCTGTCGACTGTGTCGGAGCAAAAAAATCGGTTGAGTTTCTCATGGATCTGACGGGTGACATCCTGGCCTTATTCGGGGTACAGCGGGAGGACTACACCTTTTCACCACTTCACTATAATGGCCTGCGGCTTTGCGGCTATAAAGGACATAGCCGCAAAGCCGCCGAATATGCCGTTGACCTGATCAGCAAGGGATCACTCAATCTTGCGCCCCTTGTCTCACACAGCCTTCCTTTGGAAGCATATAACCAGGGAATTGAAATGCTGGAAAAGCAGCAGGCAACTAAAATCTGCTTCAGGCCCTGGCGCGATCAATAACAGACCCGCACGATGCCAAATGGTTGTTCGTGCTGCCAGACCGAAGAATAAGTGATGACAGGCTTAAGACGCAGTGAAAATCAAAGTTTCGTCTATCCTGCGTCTCATGAGCAGAAATGGCGTGAAACATCATCCATAATCAGATATGATAGATATTATGATTTTACGGCAAGCCAATTATCATGATGCGTGCTTGCCTGAAAAAGACACATTGATGAGACCGGAGGAATGAATATGGAAAAGCTACGAATTGGCATTATTGGTACAGGCGGCATTGCCCACTCGCATGCGCGGGCACTTTTGGCGATCCCGGAGGTAGAACTGGTTGCAGGCGCTGATATCGTTCCAGATAAAGCACGTGCTTTTCTGGATTCATTTGATCTGCCCCAGGCCGCTGCTTTTAATACACATCAGGAACTGCTCAAGCTTGACCTTGATGCGGTCAGTGTCTGCACCTATAATTCGACCCATGCGGAATGTGTGGTCGATGCACTGGCTGCGGGCTGCCATGTACTTTGTGAGAAGCCCATGTCCATTACCCTGACAGAGGCAGTTGCCATGCGCGAGGCGGAACGTGCCAGCGGCAAGATTGTATCGATTGGTTTTCAGCCACGCTACGATGTCAATACTCAAAAAGTAAAAAGCATCATCAGCGGCGGTGATCTGGGCAAGGTTTATTACATCCAGACCGGAGGCGGACGCCGCCGCGGCATTCCTGGAAGAACATTTATCAACAAAGAACTGGCCGGAGTGGGTGCCCTCGCTGATATTGGCTGTTATGCCCTTGATTTCGCCCTAAACTCAATCGGATATCCTCGTCCGCTGACCGTCTCTGCCTATGCAAGCAATTATTTCGGTACGAATCCGAAATATTATCCCGATGCTGAACAGTTCCAGGTAGATGATTTTTCCGCAGCCTTTATCCGTCTGGAGGGTGATATCGTCCTTGATTTCCGGATGTCCTGGGCGATGCACATGGACACGACAGGCGACTTTCTTTTTCTGGGCACAGATGCCGGTCTCAAGATTCGCCAGCCGCACATGAAATGGTGGGGCGGTGCCTGGGATGGGCCGATCGGGGAAATATTCTACATGCACGACCAGTTCGGCGTGCCGACAGAAACACCGGTTCCGCTGGCAGAAAATCAGGGGCCCAATTTATTCCAGAAAAAAGTCCAGGCCTTTGTGGATGCCGTGATAACAGGCGGCCCTGCTCCGATTCCAACTAGCCAGATCATCTACAACCAGGCAATTATTGACGGGATTATCCGTTCA
>SLHU01000069.1 GCA_007135995.1 Clostridiales bacterium
AATACACGGATGGTTGTTGTTTTTCCGGCGCCGTTCGGTCCTAAAAATCCAAGCACCTCTCCTTTTTCAAGTGACAGGTCAACCTTGCTCAGCGCTTGAAACTTGCCGTAAAATTTGTCCAGTGATTTTGTTTCGATAATCTTCATTCCTCTTACCTCCTATTGCAGCCGCCGCCTATCGGGCTGGCTTTTTCGTTTGTGGCTTAATAGTACAGCGTCAGATAATCGATGTGACCTGACGAAAGTAAGGTTTTGCGGGAAATCAGTTTACCTGACTTTTTATCTGACTTTTAAGCAGCTGAGGCATCAGAAGACCAGTGGTGACGAAGGCCAGGCAAGTTGAAAGAGCAGGCAGCAAATGGATCTGAAACATCAGATGCGTGGAAATATCTGGTTTTTCTTTGATAGTTCACTGATATAATGTTTAAATTATAGTGGTCCTGATCGCCAAAAACAGCGCATGCACCTCATGCCAAAATACACGCGTATTTCTGATCTTAACCAAATACACGCATATTTCTGGCCTTATATTAGATTTAGCGTGACCTGTTGAACCCTCCCTGCCAAAACCTGCGGCTGGAAATGGGCTGCGGACTGCTGATTTTGTTCAATAAGCATTCGAGGAGATCCCTGATGGCATTTACTAAACAAGAATCATTTCAGCCAGGACAAAGCAGAATCCTTATCCTTTCCTGGCTTACATATACCCTGGCCTATACCTTGCGGGTTAATATTGCTGTTGTTATTCCGCTGCTGGTGACAGACCGGGGTTTTACGTTCGCGCAAATGGGTATTCTGACCAGTCTCTATTTTATGACATACATGTTCGGCCAGTTGATCAGCGGATACCTTGGCGACCATTTGAGCAGCAAGCTGATGATCATTTCAGGACTATTCATATCCGCTTTATGTAATGTGGGTATGGCATATATGCCCTCCTTGACAGCTTTGTACTTCTGCTGGGCCATAAATGGTCTTGCCCAATCCATGCTCTGGGCACCTCTGATTAAAGCCCAGTCAGTCTGGTTTGCCCGTTACCAGCTCGAAAGAGTGGCTTTTATCATGGCTCAGACGACTGTCGCCGGTTATGCAGTATCATGGGGCTTATCGTCTTTGCTTGCTGCCAATTTCGGCTGGCAGTATGCATTCCTGGTTCCTGCTGCCATGGTGATGGCATTTATTGTTTTGATGATTGTGTTATTTCACAGTCATCCTGCTGATGGAAAAGATCATCAGCCAGGCAATAAGAAGGCTCCTGATCTGGCCATAGCAGCTGCATCTGCCGATACCAGTCCTGCAGCCGGTAAAGATAAGAAGAAAGAAAAAACTGGTTCCGGGAGCGAACACCGGCAAAAACCTCTATCCATCTGGAAATATTTCCGGCTGATACAGCTGCCAGGTCTGCTGCTGCTGGCGATCTGCCAGGGATTAATCCGTGAAGGGATCAGCGTATGGTTTCCTACAATTTTGCAGGCATCAGGACGCATCAGCCTGCAAAGGTCCTGGCTTGTCCTGATTGTTATTCCGCTGATTAATTTTGCGGGCATTTTATTTGTCAGACATACCAATCATCGTCTGCAAAGAGACAGCCTGAAGACCGTGCTTTTCATCTTCGGTATCATGACAGGTATGGCCATCATACTCAGTGTCATGAATCCATTTTCGTTCTGGTTTGTCATTTTACTGCTTGTATTTTTACTTTCACTGGCCAATGGATTAACCCCCATTTTGGTGTCTGTCATCCCTTTCCAGTATGCGCAGTATAGGAAAGTCGCGCTGACGGTAGGTGTCCTTGATTTTGCCATTTATCTTGGCGCTGCAATATCGGGAGCTGCTTCCGGAATGATCGTAGACCGCTATAGCTGGACAGGCGTCATTTATTTATGGCTTGGGTCAGCGGTTTCAGGTTTGCTGATATCTGTTTATCGCAGTGCCAGGCAGAAAAACAAAAAAAGAATTGAACAGCATATTCATCATTCGCAATAACCTGCTGCATGGTCTGTCCTTGCAGACACCCCTAACCTAAAACCTGACTTTGGTCAGGTTTTTTTTTGCCTGACATGCAGTATACATATAAGTGAATTCATCTTGCCAGGTGAAATTATTCTGATCAGAGAAATAATTAACAAACTGAGAACAAAACTGAAAATCTGTCGTCAAAGGAGAGGGCGATCACATTTTGTGTATTGTCAGGCAGATGAAAATCATGAAAGAGGCAGACCATGAAAGTGTTTAATAAAGATTTTAATCTCTTAATCAGCGGACAGGTGATATCTGTGTTTGGCGCTGCGATTCTGAAATTTGCCCTGTCTTTGGATGTACTGGACCGGACAGGCAGAGCCGATATTTTTGCCACACTCCTGGCCCTGTCTATTATACCCGGTATTATCCTGGTTCCGTTTGGCGGAGCCGTTGCAGACCGGCTCAACAGACGCAACATGATGGTCGGGTTCGACCTGGCAAGCTTCGTACTGGTGCTTATCTTCATTGGTTCTGTTTACAGCAACCGCTCATCACTTTTCCTGATCGGTGTCACCATTACCTTGCTGACGCTGATCAGCAGCCTTTACCAGCCAACTGTACGCGCCAGCATACCATCACTGGTTCGTGAAAAAGGTCTTGCCCGGGCGAATGGTCTTATTGGCGGTGTTGCCGCGCTGTCAAACCTGGCGGGACCGATCGCGGGCGGCATTCTCTATAATATGGTCGGTCTGAATCTCCTGCTGATTCTGGGTGCTGCCGCCTTCCTGCTGTCTGCGATTCTTGAACTGTTTATCTGCATGCCGCACGTTCGTGTTCAGCTGACCAGCAGTCTCGCAAACGTTGTCAAGCACGACCTGATTGACGGGTTCAAGTTTATTCTTCGTGAAAAACCCTATATCGCGCGAACCATGATTCTCGCAGCTTCACTTAATCTGTTTCTGACGCCTTTTTTCATCATTGGCATGCCGTATATTCTGCGTATTACGCTGGCCAGCAGCAATGTTCAATATGGCGCGGCGATGGGGGCGATTCAGCTTAGCGGCATTGTCGGAGCACTATCGGTGGACCGCCTGTCACGCAAGCTCAAGTTCAGCAGCTTGCCCCGCTGGGTCGCGGCGATGGCATTCCTGACAGTACCCATGGCATTTTCCATGTCGCCGCATGTGCGCAGCCTTGGATACTGGCCTGCTTTCCTGTGCTTCATTTTGTTTGCTGTACCGGTCATGATGATACTGGCAATGCTTTCCGTTTACGCTGTCACCGTTATCCAGAAAGAAACACCCAATCATCTGCTGGGAAAGGTGATGGCCATCATCGGCACGGCGGCGCAGGCTGCCGCTCCAATCGGCCAGATGCTTTACGGACAGCTTTTTCAGGTGTTTAATATTCAGGTTTATGTGCCAATCCTCCTCGCCGGAGGCTTCACACTGACCTTGTCATATCTTGCCTACTGGCTGCTTTGCCGCAGCAAACAGCAGCTGCTGACGGTAAACCGCCAGATGTCGGTCTGACACATCTGCAGGCATCAAGGCTGTTTTGCTGATGCATCACCGCGTCGTTTCATGCTTTCATCAGCAGTCCGCAGGCACCGTGCCCGGCGCATGGCAAATGAGTTAAACAACAAATGATATGAATCCGGCGTATGGCAAATGATGTAATCCGGCATGGCAATTGATTAAATAGTGAATGATATAAATGACAAATGATCGAAATATCATGCTGGTTTACCAAAAGCAGCATCGCACCAGGCACGCTTCGTGAAGATGGCTTATAATAATAAGCATCAAACACACAGGAGCGTGCCTTTTATGACAAAGCCAAA
>SLHU01000159.1 GCA_007135995.1 Clostridiales bacterium
ACCGGTTAAAGAATCAGATTTCATCTATGCGGCAGTCTCTGAGCATATGGGCTTTATTGGTACGACTGCTTTGCTGATTCTGATCTTTTTCTTTCTGGTCCGGATCTTTTATGTTGCGTCAAAAGTCCATGAACGGCGCCCTTCTTCGGCTTTCATGCTCTCAGGAATGGGCGCGGCGCTGGCTTTTCATTTCATTGAAAATATCGGCATGACAGTTGGACTGCTGCCGGTAACGGGTGTGCCGCTGCCTTTTGTCAGCCATGGCGGGACTGCGATGCTGACAAATTATATTGGACTGGGCATTATGCTGAGTATTTCCATGGACCGAAACATGAATGACAGCGGGTAAACAAAATCTGTGATCAGATCGGTTGGACCGTCTGCAAGCTGAAAAGCGGCAGGCGGTTTTTTTACGTTCACAATGAAAGTATGAAACATTCATTACAGTTGTATTACAAGCGCGGAGATCATGGCCGTTGTATTGAATAAAACCAGTCATACGTGTAGAATAACAATTAAGTGGTGAAAAGTAGAGCATATATATATCAATGTGGTAATATGTGGAGGATGATAATAGACTAAACGATCCAGCAGCGCGAAGGGGATTCATTCATGGCCAGATTTACGCATACAATTGATGCCAAAGGCAGAGTGTTTGTACCTGCCAGGCTCAGGGAAAGCCTGGGCTCATCGCTTGTTGTCACGCTAAGTCTGGATGACGGATATCTGTCTGTTTACACACCTGATCAGTTTGCACTGATACGTGAGCAGATCAGCCAGTTGTCGGGAACCGATCCGGCAGTCAGGATGCTGAAACGATCGATCATAGGTGAAGCAATGGTCTGTGATCTGGATGGTCAGGGTCGTATGTCGATCAGTGTCGAGCTGTGGTCACATATAGCGGTCAGTCCCGGTGAAGAAATCTGTTTTATTGATATGTTTGACAAACTTGAAATCTGTTCCAGGTCTTTCTACCAGAAACAGCGGAAGGAGCAAGGTTCACTGTCTGATGTGGATCTGACGCGTTTTGATGTCAAAGGTCTCTGATTACAAACATATACCAGTTTTGTGCAGTCAGGTGATCGACTGTCTGGCGATAAAGCCTGAGGGACGATATGTGGATTGCACGCTTGGCGGCGGCGGTCATGCCGCGGCCATTCTCAGCCGTCTGTCATCGCGTGGTCAGCTGCTGGCTCTGGACCGTGATAAGGACGCGCTGGCCGCCGGACGTGCCCGTCTTGAATCTGTGGACTCACCTGCAACCTGGCATGTTCGCCAGGCTGTTTTTTCTGAGCTGCCGCAGCAGCTTGAAGCGCTTGGCTGGGATAAGGCAGACGGTATTCTTGCCGATCTGGGAGTCTCATCCTGGCAGCTGGATGAACAAAGACGCGGCTTCACCTACAGACAGGATGGCCCGCTGGATATGCGCATGGATCAGCAGCAGTCGCTTGATGCGGCTGTAATTGTCAACACGTGGCCTGCAGAAAAAATTGAACAAGTCATGCGTGACTATGGTGAAGAACGCTACGCCAGGAGACTTAGCCAGGCAATTGTCAGGGCGCGTGAAACACAGCCGTTTGAGACAACACAGCAGCTGGCATCCTGTATCATCGCGCATATGCCGTCAAAAAGCCGCCGCGAAGAACAGCATCCGGCCAGACGCGTGTTCCAGGCTTTGCGAATCGCTGTCAATCAGGAGCTTGATGAAATACAAAATCTGCTTCTGACAGCACCTGACCTGCTCAATGAAGGCGGTCGAATCGCTGTCATCACCTTTCATTCACTGGAAGACCGGATCGTAAAGAAAGCCTTTCGCCAGTATGAGGATCCATGTATGTGTCCGCGGTCTTTTCCGGTCTGTACCTGCGGTCGTAAACCGCTGGGCAAGGTGATTCATAAACGTGGAATAACAGCGGACGAAGAGGAGTGCCGAACCAATAAACGAGCAGTCAGTGCCAGACTGCGATGCTTTGAACGCCGGTACGAAACGGAGGCACATCATGCATGATACTGCTGGTAATCTGGCCTTAAAAAGAAGAAAAACAGTCACCAGAAAACATAAAGCACAGGTGCTGACGCTAAAACCGGCGCATCAGCCGATTAAAGCCAGGCGGGTATCTGTTCAGGAGACGCCTGACGCGAATCAGATCAATATGATCCGCTCACGCCAGATTCGGAAAACGCTCGCCTTTCACCGGATGAAGATGCTTGCTTCCCTGATCTGCATGGTACTGGTCATTGCGGGGCTGTTCTCGTTTGTTGTCTACAGACAGGCAATGATCGTCGAAATGAACTTTGATAATTTGGCCAGAGAGCGTCTGATTACACAGATCGGACAGGAAAACAGCCAGCTGAGCGAGTCACTGGCTCAACAGACCAATCTTGACTATATCCGGCAGCAGGCCATAGAGAAGCTGGGTCTTCAGGATCCGGCACGATCACAGATTGTGCCGGTTTATGTACCGGACAGCGATCGGGTTATCTTCAACACAGCTGATCAGAGGAATATGGATGATGATGCTTATCTGGCAAGTGTGTTTAACACACTGGAAGGTTTTTTTCTTAACTTGAGTCAGCAAAGGAAGGTTGATTAATTTGCGAAGGCGAGAGAGACACACGCTGGACGTGAAATTGCGCCGGGAACAGGAACGGCAGAATCAACGAAAGAGAAACGCGTCAGATAGAGCGCGTTTTTCAGGTTCGGAAAAAAACAGACAGCGTCAGGCTGTAAACCACAGGCGGCACAGCCAGGCTGGCCGGCTTGTCATGACACTGTCCTTATGCACGGCGCTGCTGTTTTTCTCAGGGTATCTTGTCTGGCAGCTGTATCAGATTCAGATTGTCAGCCATGCGGCCAATGCTGAAAAAGCAGCCGGGCAGCATTATATGAAAGTAGCAGAACAGCCCAGACGCGGGACGATACTGGACCGAAACGGAATTGAGCTGGCAGGGACAACCTATGTATACCGAGTTGGTATTACACCCAAGGATGTCCGTTCTATCACCAGGCATGTGGATCATGAAACCATTGCTTCAGAAATAGCGGCTGCACTGGATTTAGAGATCGCCATGGTCGATGAGGCCCTGCTGAAAACTGAACAGATGTATGTTCAGCTGAAGAAAGAGGCGACGCGTGAACAGGCAGACGCCCTGAAAGCATTTCTTCGTGAAAAAAACATCGGCGGTGTGCGGATAGACGCCGAACCAAAACGGTATTACACAAACGGACAACTGGCAAGCCAGGTGATCGGGTTTACCCGCTACGGCGAGGATAATCTGGTCGGGCAGCTGGGGGTTGAGCTTTACTATAATGAGATTCTTACCGGACAGCCGGGCTACACGTATGTTGAAACTGACAACTACGGCGGCCGGGGTGAACTGCCGTTCTCAGCGCCTACCAGTCTGCGGGCTCAGGACGGACAGCATATTATGCTTCATATTGATGTCAATATCCAGAAGATTGTTCAGGAGGAACTGGAAAAAACGATCGAGCTATATGACATTACACAAGGCGGTGTGGCGATTATCATGGATCCGTACACCGGCGCTGTGCTGGCAATGGCTGATTATCCATATTTCAGCAGTGAGCAGCCAACTTTAAAACCCGATGTCTACGCGTTTGATGACTGGGATGACACAAATCCGGATATCATTGAGTATCTATCTGGTTCAGTGTGGCGCAACCGTGCGATATCAGATGGATATCGGCCCGGCTCCACAATGAAGACATTAACAGCGGCCATGAGCTTTGAAGAAGCGGAAAGCCGCGAAGATGAAGAGCTTTTTGACGCGCCTATGAAGGT
>SLHU01000323.1 GCA_007135995.1 Clostridiales bacterium
CTGATCAACTTCAACCGCACCAAGCTTCATCAGCGCTTCAATAACCGCTTCCTTGTTTTGTTTAAGACCAACAACAGTCAGTCGATGCATCTTAATGATCGACACTTAAACTCACAATCCTTTCCGACACAGCCTGCACAGCTTCTTTAAAACGAGATGACACTTCATCACGCTGTTTTTGCTCTAGTCCGGCAGTTTCTTTTTCTGTATCGGAAGCAATTTTCTCAGCTTCCTGCTCTGCCTTTGCATGGGCATGTGCCAATAGGGTGCCAGCCTTATGCCTTGCTTCATCAACAATCGCTTTTGCTTCTTCTTGTGCTTGCTTCTGGCTTGTCTTCGCTTGCCTGTGCGCGTCATCAATAATCTGCGCTGACTTGTGTTCGGTCTGCCGAATCTCATCTATAAAAGAACTATCAGCCATCTGGATGCCTCCGTTTCATGTTATTAAATTATTATGCTGTTTATTAAATAATCGCATGCACTTGCGCAGTATCCGCAGGCAGCAATTCTATCAACCTGTACATTTTGCATTTTAAAACCACGTTTTGCAAAGTGCTGTCTTTGCTGCAATATGTAATTATAACAAAAGCCATGCAACATGACTATGAGTAAATCGTTCAGAAATGCGTGTATTTTGGCTAGTATTACTGAATGATCTATATATCAAGCATGCTCATTTGCTTTGGTATCATCCATTTAAGCAGCTTCCATATGGCTGCAGCAGCGAGCCAGGGCAGCGAGATCATAGCCAATGCGCTATACATAAGCGGAGGCTGAAGGATCAGCGACGTCATTAAAGCGATTGCGGCAAAGACGATTGCTGCCATTATTCCGTACACTACATTCATATTTTGCTTGACCGCTTTTTGCTCATTATCCCAATGAAGCTTGGGCCAGATCAGATCAAATATAATTCCTGTTATATTCGTTAAGGCTGCCGCCCCGGGCAGAACCAGCAACAATAAGAGACTCATCAAAAATCCTGGCTGGATCACTGCAATAACAATCACGAACATAAGCGAAATTCCGCACATACTAAAGAGAAAACCGGTTGCCATCTTGGCAAGTATCTGCTGATGATAGGGGACAGGGATTATCTTCATGACATAAATTCTTTTTCCTTCACGCGACAAAGCACTTTGCGTGATGCCGTTTGTACCAGAAAGAAAGCATGCCACAGCAAAGGCGATCGCCAGAAATATTGCACCATCACTTGAGTTCAGACTGTAGTCGACTGAATCAAGAAACACTCTGTAATCACCAATATCACCGCTCGTTGTTAAAAAAGGAACCAGAAAAAAGACTGGCCAGAGAAAATTCATAAGCACATTATTCATGAAGAAAATGGGGGTGCGGATTAAAACAAGCGTGTCTTTCTTGATCAGCGCAGCAAATGCACTGCCTGACTTCGATTTCCTGCGCAAAACGTCTTCAGTAAGGATGATCTGTTTTGTCGATGAGGCAGAAAGTCCCATGACACCTTTGAAATAAACACCTTTTGCGGTTGCCAGTGTGACAGTAAAGCAATCGCCGACAAGGCTGCCAGCAATAAGAGCGCAGACAGCGCACTCACGGCACTGTCTGCTGTAAGTGCAGCTGACGCTGCAGAAACACCGGGAAAAACAACGGCTGTCAGGCCTGAGAGATCCTGCACACCACTTTGGAGCAGCAGGATGAGATCTTCTTGAGAGAAGGCAGACATTGACTGTGTCGCAATAATAAAAGCCAGCGCCAAACCCATTGCCAGCAATCCGGATATCATGCTAAACCGGTCTTTATTGCGCGCGAAAGGGGTGAAGCGCATGATCAGCATGACCATGACTGATGCGATGCACAAAGGTATGATTGGCAATAAGAGGACAACCACGGCAACGGAAAAGAAATAATACCATGCCTCGTTACCAGTCAGACCGTAAACAAGAAGTGGCGGAACAATCAGCACAATCACAAACACATACTCATAAAGTGCTGTTATGATCAGCTTCGCGCTGATCATGTAGTCAGGTTTTAGCGGTAACGGCAATAATTTTTCTGTGTCACTGCTATGATAGAAAATTGATATGACATACACGATGCCAAACAGGAATATAAATACAACAGCCACACTGACATATAACCCGATCAAAATCTGATGCAGCCCAGCTGGTTCAAGAACCCTGCGCAGCGTCAAGGCACTGACACCGGTTAACACAGACATATAAACCGCTAGAAAACCCAGCAAAATAAAATTCCCGGCTTTGCTGAGCCACTTGTTTTTCTTTCTCGAATCACCATTTATGTTTGCCAGACCATTACCCTTAAGCATGACACAGGCAAGGCTTAAGGTTCGTTTTATGCCTCTCATGTCTGTTCACCAGCTCCTGGACGCATTTCCTCAACCAGCTGCAAAAACATATCTTCCAGGGATCGGGTTGATTGAAAGTGATGCCGCATATCATCCATTGTCCCGCAAAAAAGAATATGACCGTGGTCAATCACAGCGACGCGATCGCAAATGCGTTCAGCCACATCCAGAACATGCGTAGAAAAAAAGACAGTTTTACCGGAATCAGCATGCTCTCGCATCATCTCTTTCAGCTGATAGGATGAACGCGGATCTAATCCTGTCATCGGTTCGTCCAGTATCCAGACATCAGGCGTATGCAGCAAAGCACCCATAATCATCAGTTTTTGCCTCATGCCATGCGAAAAACTCTGTATGCGATTCGACAGTGACTCAGTCAGCTCGAATCGCCTGGCCATCTCAGCGATTTTAACTGATCTTACTTCAGTCGGCACATCATAAATATTACCCATAAACTGGAGATATTCTATGGCCTTCAGCCTGGGGAAGATATCCGGATCATCAGGAACAAACCCAAAAGACTTTTTTGCTTCATAGGGACTTTGATTCATGCTGATCTGGTTGATTAACACTTCACCTTCATCTGGTTCAAGAATTCCTGTAATCATTTTGATGGTTGTTGTTTTGCCTGCGCCATTAGGACCCAGAAAACCAAATATCTCACCGTTCTCAACATGCAGATTAATTGCATCTACGGCTTTTATGTGTTTGCTGTAACTTTTGCTGATATTATTGAGCTCAATCATATGTATACTCCCCCTGCGGACATAAAATTATATCATATGCAGGCAGATTATCCTTCAGTTTCTCTGTACCAGCCAATAAAGCGAATATAGGGCATTTCCTGACTGAGATGATAAAGCGTTGCAAGGGCGGCCTTTCGGTTTGACGCGGCAGCTTCAAAGTCGAGATAAAAAAGATAAGTCCACGGCAGCTGAGGATCCGGGCGAGACTGAATTTTAGTCAGGTTCAAGTACCTGTCACTGAAAATTGCTAATGTGGACGCCAGTGCGCCGCTTTGGTGCGGCAGTTTCAGTATCAGGCTGATTCGGTCTGCGTCTTCTATGACCAGCGGCTTTTTGCCAATCGCGATAAATCGCGTCTGATTGTGACTGCTATTGCTGATCTGTGCATCAAGAACAGTCAGCTGATAGGCCTCTGCAGCTGTGTCAGAAGCAATCGCAGCCATACGGTGATCTTTTTTTTCAGCAACCAGCTGCGCCGCGAAAGCCGTATTAAGCGATTCTTTTATATGCCATTGATGTTTTTTGATATAGGATGAACACTGTGCAAGCGCCTGAGGATGGGAAACAACTGTTTCAATATCATTGATTTTCGTACCAGGAGAAACGGCCAAAACATGCCTGATCGGCAGCGATACAGATCGCCAGATATAAAGATCGTATTTCAGCAGCAGATCATATACGTCATCCACAGTACCGGCCGTCGTGTTTTCAAGCGGCAATACAGCCACGTCTGCTTCGTTATGCCAGACGACCCGGCAAGCGTCCTCAAAAGTCCTTGTCTGGTAAAAGGACTGGTCCGGAAAAAGCATCTGGCAGGCTTTCGCAGAATATGACCCCGCAGCACCTTGACACACTAGACGGGGATTTTCCGGCCAACTGTCGATGCCTGAATGGATCAGGCTGAGAATATCAAATGTTTTCCCCTGATCCAGAAGCCATTCATACTGAACACCTCTCGACAGCCGCATCAGGCATTTAAGCAAATTAGCAGCACGCGTCTGGTGTTTTGGGTCCGTTTTGCTGACTGCCATGGCAACCAGATGATCTTCACGTGCCAGGTCAAAAACTGGTTTGCCGGATATCAGTTTATCCGCAGCCACACGCGCAGCGGTTTTCATCCGCTGATCGAAAAGCTGCAGGATCTGTGTGTCTATTTTTTCAATCTCACTTCGAAGCTTCAACAGCGCTTCATTATAATCAGATTCTTCTGACATTGACCCCTGCTGCTCCTGGTTTGCTGATTGACCCTGTTTATCTTGCTTTGCCATATTTACACCCGATTGCCATGCTGACTTTTCAGCGTTCTGTTCTATCTCGTTCTTTCATTGTGCTTATGCGTTATCTGCTTTTTCTGAGCATTCCGGCTCATCTGATCCTGCCGGATTTTCCAATCGACTTTTGCATATAAATGCTGCTGCGAGCCGGTAGCTGTCAATGCCATGGCCTGCAATCTGACAGTCACACGCATCTTCAATGACTGATATCCGGCGAAAAGGCTCACGTTTCTTGATATCAGAAATATGCACTTCGGCAACAGGAAACGGACAGAGCTCAAGCGCATCACGCAGCGCATAGCTGTAATGCGTAAAAGCGCCGGCATTGATCAGCAGCCCATCCACCTCGTCAAGTGATGCCTGGATACGGTCAATCAGCTCGCCTTCATGATTCGATTGAAAACAGTCAACCACAAACCCAAATTGCGCCGCTGTTTCCCGGGTCAGATCCTCAACATCTTTCAGTGTAAAACGACCGTACTGGTCCGGATCCCGCCTGCCAAGCATATTGAGATTCGGGCCATTCATCAGAAGAATCCTGCCGGTTTCATTTTTGTTTTGCTGCATTGTATTATCTCCATTATCTACAGTAATCTGATGTTTTGATCAGTTAAATGAATGGCGAGGCGGTATCCAGCAGCAGGTCCAGGCTGAAAACAGCGGCAGCCGCTTCAACAACAGGAAGTGCACGGGGGGCAATACATGGATCATGCCGGCCTTCTATGATTAACGTATCATTCTGACCTGTGCTCAGATTAATGGTATTCTGCTGTTTTCCTATTGATGAAGTTGGTTTGACGGCAGCCCTGAAAACCAGCGGCATACCTGTGCTGATGCCGCCTTGTATGCCCCCGCTGTTATTGGTTCTGAACCGGATTTTGCCATGATCAAACCAGGGCACATCATTGTGTTCAGACCCCTTCGAGCGCACGCCCGCGAAACCGCTGCCAAATTCTAGACCCTTAATGGCGGGAATACCAAAAATCAGACTGCTGATTCTAGATTCAAGCCCGTCAAACATAGGATCGCCCAGGCCGGCCGGCAAGCCCCATATCATCGTTTCAATAACGCCGCCGACGGAATCTTTGCTGTCTGCTGCCTTCAACACAGCATCCATCATGCGTTGTCCTGCTTCGTCATCAATGACAGGGAAAGGTTTTTCACCTAATTTGATATACTGGTCCAGGTCTGGCGTTACTGTATTAAAAGGTTGATCACTTATTCCCGCAACTTCCAGCAAATGTGCTGCTGTATAGATGCCCCTGCCTGCCAGAATCTGGCTGCAAAGCGCACCGGCAAATGTCATGGGTGCTGTCAGTCTGCCCGAGAAGTGCCCGCTGCCTCGCGGATCCTGATACCCAAGGTAACGAGCAGCGCCCGTCAGATCGGCATGTCCTGGCCGCGGCCTCATCCGCATCGCTTCGTAATCTGCTGACCTTGTATCCGTATTGCGAATCAGGATCGTGAGCGGTGCGCCTGTTGTTCTGCCTTTATATACACCCGACAAAACCTCTGCCTCATCTTTTTCTTTCCTGGGTGTTGACCAGGGTGTATGCCCCGGTGCACGGCGCATCGTGTACTTCCTGAGATGCTCCCAGTCAATCAGATGCCCGGACGGCAGACCGTCAAGAACCATGCCGATACCCGCTCCGTGAGACTCACCAAAGATACTGAATTTTAAACGATTACCCCAAATTGATCCCATGAACAACCCCTCCCAGACTCTGCAAGTCTTGAAAAAACTCCGGATATGATTTATTGACAGCCTCTGCGTCAGTTATTTTTATCCCGTCTGTTGTTGCCAGCGCCGCGATTGACATCGCCATAACAATCCGATGGTCGTGACAGCCGTCTGCCCGGCCGCCAGACAGCTGGACATGCCGCCGGCTCCGACTGCCGCCATAAATCAGGAGGCCGTCACTTGTTTGCTGAATATCTGCTCCGATCGCGTAAAGCGCTTCATATGTGGCCAGAAGCCGGTCACTTTCTTTGAGCCTCAGCCGCTCCGCCTTGCAGATTTTCGTCTTAGCGGAAGTAACTGCCGCGGCAACGGCCAGAATGGGGACAAGATCGGGGATCTGAGAGGCGTCAATCTGATACGCTTCTGATCCATCCGATAAACGTTCTAAGATGTCGATCATCAATCTGTCGCCTTGCAGTGTTTTCGGATTCATCCCTTCTATCTGGATGGAATGTCCCATGTAGCTGGCGGTGTACCAGAATGCAGCCTGTGAATAGTCTGCTTCAACTTGATATGACACCGGCTGATAGCGCTGATTTCCCTCAACGACATACCCTTTGATCTGCTCGCCCGCATATACTGGCTGAGTCTGAATGCCATACCGGCTCAAAGTCGCCCGGGTCATATCGACATAGGGGGCAGAAAGCAGTTCGGATGTCAGTTTGATTTCTGATGGTCCATCCAGCAGCGGCAAGGCCAAGAGCAGTCCGCTGAGATATTGCGAGCTGATATGTCCCGGAACCTCATAAGTGCCTGAAATAAGCTGTCCGTTTATCTCGAACGGCAAAAACATAGCTGCATCATCAGGGAAAACCAGACGCACTCCCTTGTTTTTAAAAATAGACCGGTATTCACCAAGAGGCCGCTCCGGCAATCTGCCGCGGCCAGTGAAAATTGTTTTCTGACCAAGTGCTGCAGCCAGCGGAATCAGGAATCGCAGGGTTGATCCAGATTCTCCACAATCAAGAACCAGGGGGCAGTTTCTGTCATCGGCAGTCATCAGCTGCCGCAGACACCGCTCAGTCGCGTCGAGATCTGCGGACATACGCTTCGGAAGACCTGTTACCAGATGTCTTGAGTCTGACAGCCAGGAAGCAATCAGCGCCCGGTGCGCGTCACTTTTTGAAGGAGGTGGCTTTATACTGCCGCTTAATGTAGCAGGTGCTACATAAACTTCAGACATGGTGCCACACCTCCCGAAACTCGCGTTCCAGTGCCTCTTGCTGCATCGGATACAAAAAAGCCTTGCCGATATGGTGCAGCAGAACAAAATAGATCTTTCCGGCCAGACGCTTTTTGTCGCTTTGAACCGCATGGAGAATGTCGTCTATGCTGAGATCAGCCTGAACCGGAAGCTGGTATGCCATCAGAAGTTTTTTCAGTCTGTCGGCTGTACCTGGTTCTGTCTGTCCGAGACGTTCACCCAGTTTCGCGGCCGCAACCATTCCTATTGACACAGCAGCACCATGTGTATAGACAGAATAACCCGTCACTTTCTCAATCGCATGTCCGATTGTATGTCCGAAATTCAACAGCATCCGTTCGCCTGTATCCCTTTCATCTGCCGCAACAACAGTTGTTTTTATGCGGACACAGCGTTCAAGCACCCATTCGAGATCATACGTTTTTTGCTCAATCTGCTCAAATAAGGACAGATCACGGATCAGTCCGTACTTAATCACCTCGGCCATCCCTTCGGCCATTCTTTGTCTGCTGAGCGTCCTGAGCAGACCTGGATCCATCAGGACTGCTTTTGGCTGATAAAAAGCGCCGGCAAGATTTTTCCCGCAGTCAAGATCGATACCTGTTTTGCCGCCAATTGATGAATCAACCTGCGCCAGTAATGTTGTTGGAACCTGAATAAGCGGCACGCCTCTGAGCCATGTTGCGGCTGCGAAACCACACAAGTCGCCTATGACACCACCGCCCAGCGCAATCACAGGATCAGACCGGGTTATACCGGCCTGATGAAAAGACTCATAAAGAGCCAGCAGCTGCTTGGGAGATTTACTGCTTTCACCCGGCGGCACGACTTTTGACGCAGTCTGAAATCCTGCAGCATCCAGAATACTTTTTGCTTTATCAAGATAATATGCGCCGACATGCTCATCTGTTACGATAAACGCCCGACGCCCCCGGCAAGTTTCCTTTGCCAGCTCTCCCAACTTGCTGAGAGCGCCCTGCTGAATCAGAATCGGGTAATCTCCAGACTTCGTGTTTGCAATAATTTCCGGCATATCCGTCTTCCTCCAATAAATCGTGAGCTCATTTTAACCGAATGGCTTGATTTCTATCTTAGCGTAATGATTCTCATATAAATACGTATCATAAGCATCGGGCGTCTCTGGTCTGCTTATTTTAAAAACAAAAACGAAACACGAACGGCTCCGCACCTGCTGAAACGTTCATTTCCGCATCGTGTGCTGACCCATGAGGCGCTTACAGGATGCGGCCCACTGCTTCTGCAACAGCCTTCAATTTAACAAACAGACGATCAAATTGTTCAGGGGTCAGTGATTGCTGTCCGTCAGACAACGCTCTTTTCGGGTCATTATGTACTTCAATAATCAGACCATCAGCACCTGCTGCGATCGCAGCTTTTGCCAGCGGCTCAACCAGCCAGGCGGCGCCTGACGCGTGGCTGGGATCTACAAAAACAGGTAAATGCGTCAACTTTTTCAGTACAGGTACCGCGCTGATATCGAGCGTGTTTCTGGTACTTGTTTCGAATGTGCGAATACCTCTTTCACAAAGAATGACATCTGAGTTGCCGCCGCTCATGATGTATTCAGCAGACATCAGCAGTTCATCAATTGTGTTGGCGAATCCTCTCTTGAGTAAAATCGGTTTTCGGACCCGTCCAAGTTCCTTCAGCAATTCAAAATTCTGCATGTTGCGGGTGCCCACCTGAATTACGTCAACAAATTCAATAAACAGTTCCACCTGTGCCGGATTTGTTATTTCCGATACCACCGGCATACCGGTGAGTTCCCTCGCCCTTTTCATAAACATCAGACCTTCTGCTTTTAATCCCTGAAACGAATAAGGCGAGCTGCGTGGTTTGAAAGCGCCGCCGCGCAGCATCATTGATCCGCCTTTGTGAACACTGGCAGCAACCTGTTTGATCTGCTCCTCGGACTCAACCGAACATGGCCCTGCCGCTATGCAGATGCGTGCTCCGCCGATTTCAACATCACCGATCCTGATCAGCGTATCATCCGGATGAAATTTCCTGTTCGCACGTTTATAGGGCTCTTGAACTTTCATGACACGTTCAACAGCATCTTCCAGCTCAAGGGTTTCTTTCGATATAGCCGATGTATCCCCCACCAGACCAATAATCGTTGTATCGCTGCCAAAAATAGGACTCGTCTGAACACCAAAGCTGCTTGTCAGCCAGTCACACAATTCCTCAACTTTACTTTTAGGGGTACCATGCTTTAATACTAAAATCATATAAGATTTCCTCCAAACCCAAGCATCTCTTTGATGCTTTCGGCAATTTGCTCCGGCTTTTCGCAACCGTCAACGCTTAGATCGGCTGTCTGATTATAAATTTCATAGCGGCTGTTATACAGTGCTTCAATTGACTGGGACTGAAGGTTGCTCAGCAATGGCCGTCCGCTGCCGTCACCCACACGCTGGCTGATCACTTCCAGCGGCACATTAATCCAGATCACCTGTACCGGATAGGCATCAATCAAATTGCGTATCCGCTTTTGAATCATCGCACCGCCGCCGGTCGCGATAATTTTCGAGTGTTTTCTGTCAAGAAAAGCCTTAAGGCAATCATGTTCTATTGCTCTGAACGTCTCTTCGCCTTGTTCGCTGAAAATATCAGGAATTGACTGACCCGCCGTCTTTTCTATCTGTTCATCCAGGTCAATAAATTCAAGACCCATTTTAACTGATAAAATCTGTCCGATCGTACTTTTCCCGCAGCCCATAAATCCAGTCAAAAGAAAATTAACAGGAGATTGCTTCAGAACAGCCTCTGCCAGCTGTTCTCTGATCTTCCTGATCATCTTTTCAGGGAACACGTGCCCAGGATGCCATATTTTCTGGGCTGCCAGTGCCTGGTTAAACAACATGCCCAGTCCGCTGAAGGCCTTAACATGCTGGCTGCGGGCCCGTAAAACCAGGCGGGTTGCCACAGGGTTGTAAATAGTATCGTATACGAAGGCAAATGACGGCAGCCTGTCTGATGATAGAGGCATGCGCCTTATATCGGGCCACAGCCCCGCAGGCGTGCCGTTCAACAGTGCCCACGGACGCTTTTGCTCAAACCAGCTGTCATGTTCCTGATCCCATTGGCTCAGCGTTTCAACAAAGCAAACATCACAGCCTGGAAATTTGCTTTTCAACTCCTCTGCCAGCTGATCCGCCTGTTCTTTGCGCCTTGCATGAATACAGACGCCCGCACCTGAATCAACAGCGGCATATGCCATTGTTTTGCTGACGCCGCCTGCACCCAGTATGAGCACATGGTATGAGCGCAGATCAGGACAGTCGCTCAGGAACCCTTTATAATCAGTATTGTATCCGCGCTGCTTATATATTGTGTTGACAGCCTGGCAATGAACTGCTGATTGATCAAGAGACGATAATAAGGGTACAACCGCTTGTTTATAGGGGATGGTACAGTTAAGACCATGATGACGCTGCATCAGTCCGGGAAACTCGTTTTCCAGGTTTTCAGGTTTAATATCATACAGGCGGTACGTGCCCTGAATTCCGGCCGTATCCATCAGAGCCTGATGAATGAAGGGAGACAGACTGTGCGCCAGAGGGTGGCCAATAAGTCCAAGATTAGTCACAGACATAACCAGCCTCCTTTAAAATCCAGGCTGCTTCAGCTGCCTGAGCACTATTTGTGATCAGCAATTGAAGGCATCCCCCTTCATATGCTCTGAATTCTCGGATCCGCACATTGCTGATATTGATATTCTTCTGGCCAAGTAGTGTGGTTACGCTGCCAAGCTCTCCCGGCTTATCATTAATATATACAGTGAGCATGCTGTGAGCAGCCAGCGCACCACGCCCATCTGCAGGCAACGCATTTCTATATTGCGCAGCCTGGTAGAAAAAACGCTCCAGCGCGGCCTTGTTCTGACTTGCCATTGCCCGCTTGACCTCTGAAAGCACCTGTATCATTTCATCAACCAGCGGTATCAGCGCAGCACTTGAATGATAGCTGATATCAGCCCAAAGCTCAGGATTTGCTGAGGCAATTCGGGTTATATCGCGAAAGCCTCCGGCAGCAAGGCGGGAAAGATAACCGTCATCATTTCGCGCGGCCATCAGTGACAATGCAGAGGCGACTACATGCGGCAGATGACTCACAGCTGCGACCGCATGATCATGGCGTTCTGCTTCCATATGCTGCGGTGTCGCTCCGATTTTTCTGATCAGCGCTTCCAGCCGCCTCACTGATGCATAACTGATGTCTGAATGCTCAGGGATACATAACACATAAATTGCATTCTCAAATAATGATTCTGAAGCATGCTGATAACCATGCTTTTCAGAGCCTGCCATTGGATGACCGCCAATAAACCGTGCCGACTGCACACGATTCAAGACAGGCTGTTTAACGCTGGCAACGTCTGTTATGATGCCGGAACAGAATAAAGCTGCCTGTTCGGCATAATCAGGCACGGTATCAACAGGCGTGCAGATAAAGACTATTTCGCAAGTCTCCAGCAGACGCCAGGCCTGATGCTCTTCACGGGGATTTTGCTTCATGGCTTCAAAGTTCTGTTTAATGACAGCACCTTCAATAATCACCTGATCACTTTTAGCCTTCTGAATCGCAGAAATATTTTTGTCAAGCGCCACCACGTCTATATCGGCGCGACTTCTGAAAGCCTTGGCCAGTGAACCACCAATCAGCCCTAAGCCAACAATACCGATCACCTGTCTTTTAACCTGGCTGGCAGGCGCTTTATGACTGTCAGACGCTTTTCCAGAAACATCCGGTGTCGTACCACTGCACATTTGCGAATTATCTTCTCTATCGGCAAAACATTGATGTTCCTTTTGTTCCATCTGAACCGCCTTCCTGACTGCCGTCCTGTTGCCTGATTGTGTGCTGACAAGCAAAAAGAAACAGCTATATCCTTATATTGTGATACTGGGCTTTGCGTTCGTCAAGGCGATATCATGAAGATTTTATGTTATTTCATGTCTACTTGCTGTTGGAGAACTCACTGTTTCCGGTCTTGCATCGAGAATCGTTTAAAAGATTCCTGGCTGACAGCATGGAGTAAGCCTTCTGATTGGCTGATCGCGCCCTTTATGACCAGCTGGGCAAGACTTTTGTCCATGGTTGTCATCCCCTGAGGCGCATTCATCTGGATGACTCCATCAATCTGGGGAACTTTACCTTCTCTGATCATGTTTCTGATTGCATGATTGACAAGCATGATTTCAAATGCAGGCACCCGGTCCGCATCCAGAGAAGGAATCAGCTGCTGCGATATGACTGCTTCCAGCACAGTAGAGAGTTGAACTTTTATCTGCTGCTGCTGAGCAGGAGGGAAAACATCAATAATACGGTCAATTGTTTTGGCCGCACCAATCGTGTGGAGCGTTGACAAAACCAGATGCCCTGTTTCAGCAGCGGTCAGCGCGATGGAAATTGTCTCAAGATCCCTCATTTCACCAATCAAAATGACATCAGGCGACTGACGCAAAGCAGACCTCAGTGCTTTTTGATAACTAAGGCTGTCTGACCCCATTTCACGTTGATTGATGATGCTCCTTTGATGCCGGTGCAGATATTCAATCGGGTCTTCTAGTGTCAGAATATGGCAGGAACGGGTTTGGTTGATTCTGTCAACCAGTGCCGCCAGTGTTGTTGATTTGCCGCAGCCAGTTGGACCAGTCACCAAAACCAGTCCTTTCTGAATAGAAGCCAGCTGCATAATGGTATCTGGAATGCCCAGTTCATCTGCATCCAGTACATGTGAGTAAACACGCCTTGCAGAAATAGCATATGAACCGCGCTGCAGAAACACATTTACTCTGAAACGCCCCACTTCTGGTATAGAGTAAGAGAAGTCAACCTCACCGTATTCAAGGAATATTTTCAGGTCCCGCTCTTTCGTCAGCAGCTGTTTTGCGTATTTTTCCGCATCATGCGGGCTGATAATCGTCTCATGATCAAAAACCTTCAGTGATCCTGCAATCTTCATCATTGGAGGAATCCCTACTGTGATAAATAAATCTGAAGCCTCAGCCTGAACAGCTTGTTTCAGCAAAACAGTCATTTTGTCCATGTCAACACCGCCTCGTGATTATTCTCCATCCCACAAACCCGGCCTCTCAGCTGGTTCAGCCGGCGGCTGCCACTGAAGCCAGCTGATGGTGGACATGCGCAGTGTCGCATCAGTCTGCCCTGGCCGCATTGCTACTGAAAATTGAATGCCCTGCAAAGCGCGTTCAGGATTATACACTAATACCTCGGCGAAAATAACGTCGTCAATCTCATATAGTGATATCACTTCCGCCGCATCATTTAATTCAAGCAGCCGGCTGACGGCCTGGAACGCAGAAGTCTGCGCTCTGCCAGGTGAATCGGCATTCAGAAGAATATAGTCTAATTCAGCAATGATTGTTTCTGCTTGCTGGTCGGCAATAAAATAAGACTGTGTCCAGTCCGCTCTGCGTTGTGCCAGCCGTAAATCAGCATGCGCGGTCACCATTGCCAGCATTCCGAAGAAAATCAACAGCACAATCAGGAGAATGATCAACGCTGAAGCAGCGCCGCGCTTTCCATTCAACCGGGTTATCCGGCTGCCGTCTCTGAAATCGGATACCTCTCGGCTGATTCTTTTTTGCTCAATCATTGATCAGCCTCCTTCTGGGAAATATCGGGCGACGTCCAGCGCATAAAGAGGTGCCTGGTCAGCGTCTGGCCCATGAAATATTTCAATCGACAAAATCCATAAATGAGCGATCTCAACCTGCTCATCGTTTTCTGTCCGGCTAAGGGAGAGA
>SLHU01000228.1 GCA_007135995.1 Clostridiales bacterium
TATAAAAATGCCTGGCGTAAAACGTTGTTCAATCACTTCCATGATATTCTGCCAGGATCAGGTGTGCTTGAGACAAGAGAACATGCCCTGGGTGAGCTGTCGAAGATATTGGGTTACACCTATGCCGGGCGCTCCAGAGCCCTGACGCACCTCGCCGCCAGTATTGACACATCGTCTGTTGAAACTGATTTTGACAAAGAATCATTTGTTGACGGCGCCGGTATGGGCTATAAAAATGTCGCGGAAACGAACAGCTCACTGGTCAGAGGCCTGGAAACACAGACCAGCGACACAGGCTGCGGCAAAACAAGAATCATGCATATTTTCAACAGTACCGCCTATAACCGCCAGGAAGTATATGAATTCCCGCTTTGGGACTGGCCGGGCGACCCGGCATGCCTGACAATCACTGACGCTGAAGGCTGCCGTGTTCCTTTTGAAACGGGCAAGGAAGGCGGTCATTTCTGGGCACATGAAAGTACCCAGATTAAGGCGCTGGTAAAGGTGCCGGCATTTGGATATCAGACGCTGATTATTTCTGAAGGTGAAAGCAGTGAGCTGCCCTTCAATAAATTTCCAGATCAGCCACTCGTTGAAACGTATAAATCCTTCACACTGGAAAATGAGTTTGTAAAAGTATCCTTTGACCGCAATATGCAGATGGTTTCTTTCTATGACAAGGAAAAACAGGTTGAACAGATCAATGAGGCCAGCGCCTATTTCAGCCTGGTTGCGCAAAACCACAAAATGACCACCTTGATGCCAGGCAATGCCTGGGTAGAAGGTTATCCGCTCAAAGAAGAAAATCTGAATCAGATTTGCCCGGTCTACGTGACGGAAATCAATCAGCACGGGGGTATTCAGGACAGCATCACGTATGAAATGCCCTATAAGCAGTCGAAAATCAAAGTCAAAGCCGCACTTGACGCAGGCAGCAAAATGGTTGTCTATCATGTAGATGCCGACTGGCATGAAGCGTTTTCAGCGGAGCAGGGTATTCCGGCACTGAAATTTAATGTGCCTTTTGCTTTTGAAACGGATACTTATGATTATAAAATTGCCTGCGGCATCATTCAGCGACCTTCGCTTGAACACGATGTACCGGCGCTTGGCCTGGGTGCCGCTTATAATGAAAAGGCCGACCAGTCACTGGTTCTGCTGGCTGACAGTATTTACGCCTATCGCGGTGAACAAAATGCGCTGAAACTGACTTTGCTGCGTGCTTCGCAGTATCCGGATCAGTACCCGGAATACGGGAAACATGAGTACAGGATAGGTGTGGGCCTTTGCCAGAAAGACGCATATCATCAGGCTGATCATCGCTTCAGATATCCGCTGCAGGCGATCACCAATACGTCGCATCAGGGGACACTGCCGCTCTGCCAGTCGTTTTTGTCACTGAGCAGTAATCTGGTGATGTCCGGCATGAAAACATCTGAGGATGGCAGGTATCTGGTTCTTCGCGTGTATGAGGCAGCAGGCAAGTCAGGGCAGGCCTGGTTATCTGTTGACAATCTGGCCGATATAACGGCTGCTGATATCATCGAAAATGAGCTGGAACTGGCACTGTCCAGAACTGGGGACAAAGTTAGTTTTGATGTCAGACCAAATGAGATGCTGACATTTAAATGCAGGCTCAATGAAACCGAATAATCGAACCTGAATAAGACATTCGAGTGCTCATAAAACAGGCTCAGCCAGGAGCTGACAGAATGCCGGGCTGAGAAAAATCACTAAGAAAGCGAGTACTGTTCATATGAAAAGATCAGAGATTAACCAGGCGGTTCGAAACGCAATGCAGGCTTTTAAGACGCATCACTGGTTTTTGCCGCCCAATCCAAAATGGGATGTAACTGATTTCGGACTGCGTGACTTTGCTCGCTCAGGTCTAGTTTCTGTTAATCTGGCAGAAGAACCGGAGTACTGTGAAAAAATCATGTTAATTCAGCAAAATCAGGTGACCCCCGACCATTATCATGCCGCAAAAAAAGAGGATATCATCTGCCGGGTCGGTCAGCTGGCCATTGAGCTGATATCAGACCAGTCTCAGGTTAATGTCAAGATCAATGGTGAGATGAGAACAGTTCCAACTGACCAGACGGTTGTTCTCAATTCAGGGGAGCGGATCACACTGACGCAAAATCTCAGACATGCTTTCTGGGCAATAAGCGATTACGCGATAGTGGGGGAAGTTTCGACTGTTAATGACGACGCGCATGACAACTTCTTTAACGACCAGAACGTTGGCCGCTTCAGTGAGATTGAGGAAGATGAAGAACCGATTGTCAGACTGGTCAGTGAATCGTGCTGAAAGCGGGAATGAATATGATTCGCAAAGACATATCTACGCCCATTCATCAGCAGATTTTCGATTACATTCATGAACATATCATTTCCGGTCAATTTGCCCCCGGCAGCAGATTGCCCACGGAAGATGAATGGTGTGAGCAGCTTAAAGTCAGCCGTTACCCGCTTCGCCAGGCGATGACGACATTAGAGCGCGACGGGCTGTTAAAGCGCATCCGCGGCAAAGGGACTTTTGTCACGGATCATGTTCCGGCGGTGTCTGAACAGACGGGTGAAAAAAAGATCATCTCCCTGATTCTTCCTGACATTAATAACGAGTATGTGTATGATATTCTCAAAGGCTTTATCGTGGCTGCTTCTGAAGCAGATTTCGCGGTTCTGACCGGTGTCAGCAGCGCAGACAGCACGGAACAGGATACGATTAACCGCGCCGTACAGGCTGGCGCCAGGGGGATTGTTTTGTTTCCAATATCAGTAGAAATTGACCATACTATTCTGGAGCTAAACAAAAAAGAAATTTACATATCATTGATTGACTGTAACCCGGGCCTCGAGCATGTTGATTTTATCTCATCCGACAATATAAGCGGCGGCTTTATTGCCGCAAGGCACCTGCATACACAGGGATTTCGCCAGGCGGCCTTCCTGGGCAATACAATGAAAGCCTCATCGGTTCAGGACAGACTGAATGGTTTCATCCGCGGTCTGAACCAGTATCATATGGAATTTCTGAATCCGATTGTTCAGAACAGAACATGGCCTTTGCCGGCTGAATCGATCAGCGAGATAGACTTTAGTTCTGAATCGTTTTTCCGTGATCTGGATGCCTATTTGTCATATGCGCCTTTTGGCCTTTTTTGTGAAAATGACGCGACCGCTTTGGCTGTTATGGATGCTTTGGTTAATAAAGGCATCAAAATCGGCGTTGAAATTGGTATGATCGGGTTTGATAACATCTCAGCAGCCAGATATGCTAATCCGCCACTGACAACAGTCGCGCAAAATGGTCTGCTGATTGGTGAAACAGCGGCAAAAACAGCGATTTCACGTATTGTCAACGGCAGCAGGCAAAGTATTCACCACATGCTGCCAACTCAGATTATCATCCGCAGATCCTGTGGTGAGAGCGTGACTGCTGCCAGGCCGGACAACCAGTCAGAGCGGTGAGTAAGCTAAGCGCCTTGCGCAAAGCAAATCAAAGGTGAAAAAATACTGGAATAGCATATTAGAACGAATATCAAATATGATCTTCTTCGGATGATTGCACGAGCGCAAATCATGAACACCAGAGATCAGCAAAAACTGAAACGATACATTCGCAAGACGTTTTTCAAGCTGGTAATCAGTGGATTGGAGACCTGTTATGAGACATTTTGAACCAGACTACCGGCATATTGTTAATGCGGCCCGAAATATACAGGCCAAACGGCTGCCGCTATACGAGCATCTGATCTGTATCGGCCACATGGAA
>SLHU01000102.1 GCA_007135995.1 Clostridiales bacterium
ATTATCTGCTGACTGCTCATATAGAGCAGTCAAATCCTCAGATTTCAAACATCCATTCTGCAACAGTGAATCACTTAAATGAGCCGATCCGCTTTGCACGTGGCGTGCTCTCAAAACCATGCCCAGATTTATCAGATCGATGCGCTGCCTGACAAATGCCAGGAAATCAGCATCGCCCAGAGAACAGGCTTTGTCATAGATCGACTGGTAAGCTGACTGGTCAAGCATAATATCGACATCACTGACATCATATGTGCTTTGGTACTTTGCAGTCGCTGTCACAGCAGATTGGTATGCCCATGCTGGAATGAGACTCGGCTGACGTTCTGTCAGGGCTATATACAACAGTTGCGGACTGATAAGGGAAGGTAATAAAAACAGGTGCTGGATGTCAGTGATATCCAGCTGGCGGTCTTTATGGGAATCTGAGCTGAACTCCGGCAGATCTTCAATTTCATGATCAGGTTCATCCAGATTAACTTCAGTTCCCGTTATTCCCTCTTCGACGGCGGCTGATGCTTTTCCCGACCACGAAGGTATGAGGTATTTCAAGATTGTTTTAATATTATGAAAATCATGCAGAAGCAAGAAAACATCAATATAACCTGAATCTGCCATCAACTCACCAATGAGCTCATACGTATTAAAAAGCTCTTTCGCCAGCGACGCTTCCGGATCAGCAGTTTGGGGATACCCGCACTCAGCCAGAATTCGGTTTATATCGTCAATTGTCCGTGCATCGTAGAGCCTGGCGTACTGTGTGGAATCGAGCAAATTCAATTCAAGGGCACGTATCCGGCCTGTCGCGTATTCATATTGATCGCGGTTTACAGACTTAGGTTTGCTCATGCCTTTGTTCCTTCCTCATTGCCGCTGTATGCTGCATCGGTGCTGCCAGCTGCATTTTCATCTGATTGTTCATCGCTGCCTGCCCGTTCACCCGATCCGTCCTTTGCAGGAGTCAATACGCCCGCCGCAACTTGAACCAGTTCTGAACGATTATTTTTTATAATCAGATCAAATGTCAGGTTCTCTTCAATTCGGCCGCGCCTGATCACCAGACCGCCCAAAAAATCACCCGCTGTACCGGCTGCCTTAAATCGTCCCTCAAAAGGTTGTGTCACTTTTTCCGAAATAGCCATGTCCTGCTTCGAAAAGACCACTTCCGCTGTTGATGTCCCATTATCCTGAGACCGCAGAATATCCTGATAAAAGCTGATTTTTTCTGCTGGCGACAGGCTGCACAGATGTGCAACTGCTTCAGAAATCACTTGATCTACCAGCTTTTGCCGAGCGCTTAATGCAGCCTTTCGTTTTTCGAGCGATGACATGCTTCTGGCTCTGTTCAAGCGCGTCTCCATCATCTGAGACGCTTCTTCCTGAGCAGAAACGGTTATTTTTTCCGCCTCAGCTTTGGCATCTGCGATGATCTGTGAAGTCTGATGCCTGGCTCTTTCAATCACTTGCTCTGCTGATTCATTCGCTTCCTCAACAATGCGATCTTGTATTGCTTTCAAACCGTCCACTTCCTATACCCCTTTCCAGTCTATTCATGCAATAATCTGCACGTATCTGAGTTGAAGATCAGGAAATCTGGAGAATAGAAAGCACTGAGGCCAGTAATGCCAGAATAGCATATGTCTCAACCATCGCAGACATAACCAGCGCTTTTGATTGTTCTTCTGGCCGTTTCGCGACAAGTGACACACCCGCTTCGGCCACTCGGCCCTGGTATTTTGATGAATAATAGCCGACGATTGCGATTGGCAATGCAGCCATCAGATAGGAAAAACCCGTCTGCCAGGAAATGTCCATAGATCCGTCCAGCATGCCGGACTGGAGCATGATCATAAACCATGTCAGCAGGCCATAGATGCCCTGTGTACCCGGCAATGCCTGCAAAATAAGCAGTTTACCGAATTTTGTCGGATCTTCAGTTAAGACGCCTGCAGCCATTTCACCAACCCGGCCAACGGATCTTGAAGAACCGATACCTGGTATCAACGCGGCTAATGCACCGCCAAGCAAGGTGAGCACGGGACCTAAAAGCTCAATAAAATTCATTTTTGTTTCCTCCTGAAATATTTATTTATTATTCAACCGGCATAACCAGCGTTTTCGTTGTCGCTAAACGACAGCAGTACTTCGTATCAGCTCGTCACTAGACTGATGCAATCACCAGTCTGCTGCAATCAACTGTCTGCCGCAGTTAATGCTTGATATAAAGCGAGCTTTCAATCTGACTCAGACACTTAGGGCGCATCCTCTCTGCCGATATCTATATATTTGGTTTTTAGCCTCAGCGGCTGCCACATGCGGCCGCCTCCTTCATAGAATTTACTGAAAAACTCTACAAAATGCAGACGGCTGGTATGTACATAAGCTGACAGAGCTGACAGTGCAAGATTCAGAACATGGCCGAATATAGCCACAAAGATAAAAACCATTATGCCTACGGGTGTCGGACCAAGCAAAAAACCAAGCAGGTTGACAACCATTGCGATCACGCTGGTTGCCAGCACGAGCGCCAGAATACGTGTATAAGACAAAATATCACTGAAATAACCAGTAATACCATATAAGGACATGATCCCCTTCAAAACACGCAGGACCGGATTTTTTGCTGTGCGTCCACCGAACAGCACGAGCACTGAGACTGCCAGCAATACCATGTACAGGCCTGTCTGTCCGCCTATTCCGCCGATCATGAGACCTAGTCCAGACAGAAGTATATACCACGGAAAGATATCAAGCACTGCATCTTTAACCTGACCATACTGAATCAGCATATAAGCTTTTGCGCCCATACCGGCAAATATATGAAGCACACCAAAGATCATGCTCCAGATCATCAGTTTCGTGGGATCATCCATCGGGTTAAACCATAGCGACGGGAATACAATCCTGTCACTGGAAAGAACTGACAGCATGTCTCCAAAAAACCCGCCGAATATAATACCCCAGAAAGCAGACGCCAGTCCGCTCATAAACAGCATCCGTGCCATGCGGGCCATCTCGCCGCTGACTTTAACCTTATATAGGAGAAAAGCGCATAATGAGGACATCATAATGCCGTAACCAACATCACTGAGCATCATTCCGAAAAAGAAAAAGAAGAAAGGTGCCAGCAAGGGTGAGGGATCAATTTCCCTGGTAGATGGCGGACTGAACATTTCAACAATCACTTCATAAGACCTGACAAAACGATTGTTGTTCATCATGATCGGGTAACTTTCGTCTGCAGCTGGCGGCCTCTTTGCGGTTGCCACAACAAATTTCGATTTAAGCCCCTGCTCGATTGAATCCGTCAGATATGCCGGAACCCATCCTTCCAGCCAGAAAGTATATTCAGTTGACGGCAGTCCGGACATCACCTGCAGCCGGTCGAGCTGGATCTGACAATAATCATGTAATATTTCCAGATCATTCAGTACAGCCAGCGATTCTCTGTTCTTGCTTTCAACAGCAGAAAGCTCCTTGAGATAAATGTTTTTTTGCTTTTGCGCATCATTATGCAGCTCGGACGGTTTGCCTTTATGACCATGAAAAGGAAACAGGTCAAAACCCAGGCGCCGGAGCCCGCTTCTGACAAGAACCTCGCGCGGCTTCCATGTATAGACAATACAGCGTATCCCTTTTTCATCCTCAGAGATGATTTCCAGATCAGTTTCCGGCGCTTCATCCCTGACAAAGGATCTGAAAGCATCAAGCTGATCCGCTGTATCAAAACTTCCAGGAAAAAAGTGAACAGAATGCGTTGAAAGGTCAGCTAAATC
>SLHU01000414.1 GCA_007135995.1 Clostridiales bacterium
ACAACAGGATAGGTAAAGCCGATGACATAAATGCCTTCTTCAAGCAGTTCATCCGCGAGTTTGAGGGTCACTGTTTCATCATAGGTCATCACAGGTACAATAGGATGTTCACCGGCAATTACATCAAACCCGCTTTGTGACATGAGCTTACGGAAAAACCGCGTATTTTCAAAGAGGCGTTCCCGCAGCGAAGTGTCTTGCTCAAGTCGTTTCAGCACATGCAGCGAAGCCGCCGCCACAGCTGGTGCCAGTGTATTTGAGAAAAGATAGGGCCGGCTTTTCTGCCTGAGCAGGTCAATCACTGGTTTCGCAGCGCAGGTGAATCCTCCGCTTGCACCGCCCAGTGCTTTACCGAATGTCCCTGTCACAATATCAATGCGGTCCGCTAACCCGAAGTGATCTGGTGTGCCGCGGCCGTTTGGCCCGACAAATCCCACCGCGTGGCTGTCATCAACCATCACCAGCGCGTCATATTGATCGGCCAGATCACAGATTGAAGGAAGATCAGCCAGTGTCCCGTCCATTGAGAACACACCGTCGGTTGCGACCATGATATGCCTGGCACCTTCTGCCTGTGCCTGTTTCAGCTTCTGACTCAAATCCTGCATATCATTATTCAAGTAGCGATACCTTTTCGCTTTGCATAGCCGTATGCCATCGATAATACTGGCATGATTAAGCTGATCACTGATAATCGCGTCTTCGGGACCCAGCAAAGTCTCAAAGAGTCCGGTATTCGCATCAAAACAGGATGAATAGAGGATTGCGTCCTCAAACCCGATAAATCGGCTGACAACGGCTTCGAGCTCTTTATGAAGGGACTGCGTGCCGCAGATAAACCTTACGGAAGAAAGGCCAAAGCCCCAGCGATCGTAGCTTTGTCTGGCAGCCTCGATCACCTGCGGATCAGCTGAAAGACCCAGATAGTTGTTCGCGCACAGATTGAGCAGCTGTCCCTGGTTGCTGACATCAATTTCAGAACCTTGTCTGCCTGTCAGAAAACGTTCTTTTTTTTCCAGGCCATGTGCCTTGATCTCGCTGAGCTGTTGATTGAATAATGAATAAGCTGATTTTTTCATTTCAGAACTCCTCGTCAATCTTATGTTGCCGGCAGTATTTTTAATTGGCTGATGAAGCCTGCGGCGGCTTGCAGCGCATTGCCTGACTTATCCAGGGGCCGATGAAACATGCTCCCAATCCAGGATGACTTTACCTGATTGACCGCTTTTCATCAGCTGGAAACCTTGTTCAAACTGTTCAGCCGGCAGACGATGCGTAATCAGGCGGCTGATATCCAGACCTGACTGCAGCATGGTGGTCATTTTATACCATGTTTCATACATTTCACGGCCATAAATCCCTTTGATTGTCAGGCCGTTAAAAACAACTTTCTGCCAGTCAATCATGGTCTGCGTGCCGGGAATCCCCAGGAGTGCAATTTTACCGCCATGGTACATGGACGCAATCATCTGTCTGAAAGCTGCTGCGCTTCCTGACATTTCAAGCCCCACATCGAAGCCTTCTTTCAATTCCAGATCTGACCAGAAATCTGAAAGGCTTTGCCTTTCAACATTGATGGTCCAGCGAATGCCCATCTTTCCGGCAAGCTCAAGGCGATAGTCATTGATATCTGTGAGGACAACATGTCTCGCACCGGCGTGCTGGCAGATCAGCGCTGCCATGATGCCTATGGGACCAGCGCCGGTTATCAATACATCCTCGCCAATCAGTTCAAATGACAAGGCTGTATGCGTTGCATTGCCAAGCGGGTCAAAGCAGGCTGCCACATCATCTGAGATATCATCGGGGATTCGCCATATATTGGTTTGCGGCATGCACAGGTACTCCGCAAAAGCACCTGAACGGTTAACCCCAATCCCTTGCGTCTGCCTGCACAAATGCCGCCTGCCGGCCAGGCAGTTGCGGCAATGGCCGCAGACAATGTGTCCTTCGCCTGACACGCGTTCACCTACTGAGAAGTCATGAACAAACCGGCCTGCAGACACGATTTCACCACAAAACTCATGTCCGATGATCATGCCGGGCTTAATGGTTCCGGCCGCCCATTCGTTCCAGTCATATATATGTACATCTGTTCCGCAGATGGCTGTTTTCTTGATTCTGACCAGAACTTGATCATCTTCCGGTACAGGCATGTCCATCTGCTTAAAAGCCAGGCCTTTTCCGGCTTTCTCTTTCACCACTGCCCACATTTTACTCATAACTGCCTCCGGCCCTGCTTGCGTTTTGTCCTTATACGGTGCACATTTACATTATGACAGATGACTAATATTTTGACAAACACTTTATATCAGCAAACAAACGTAAACATATGTCCTCTTGACGCGGACAATTACGTGTTCCATTTTTTTCCAGCTGACGATCACCGGCACCATCAGTTCATGTAAACAACCTCTTACTGACGGAAACATACATCATCTTCAATATAAACATCTTAAGAAGCATCTGTTTTCTGCTCATGAACTGGACTGCCTGTGATAGAATGGATACTATTACAACTCTAGGAGGGATTGATTTGCAGTATAGACACATTTCTTCACTGAACATTGATGTATCTGCTTATGGTATTGGCTGTATGCGTTTACCTTTGCGTCAACTGGAACAGGGGAAAACCGACCCTGCTCTGATTAACGAAAAGGAAGCCATCCAAATGATCCGCAAAGGGATAGACGCTGGTGTCAATTACATTGACACGGCTTATCCGTACCACGGGAAACAAAGTGAGCCTCTGGTCGCGAAAGCTTTAAAGGACGGTTATCGCGAGCGGGTTTATCTTGCGACAAAAATGCCTGTATGGGAAACTGATTCTTATGAAGATTTTGAAAAGATGCTTGATCTTCAATTAAAAAATCTGCAGACTGATACGATTGATTTTTATCTGCTGCATGCCTTAAATAAGGAAAGCTGGCCGAAGGTCAGAGATCTGGGTATTTTGGATTTTCTGGACAAGGCAAAAAAAGCCGGCAAAATTGTCTACGCGGCTTTTTCTTATCATGACGAGCTGCCCTTGTTCAAAGAAATTATTGACGCATACAAGTGGGATATGACTCAGATTCAGTATAATCTGCTGGATGAGCATTATCAGGCGGGTGCGGAAGGCATGCGTTACGCAGACGATCGTGACATTATGACCGTGATTATGGAACCGCTTCGCGGTGGGGCCCTAGCCCAGAAAGTGCCTGCAGGAATCAAACGGGTATGGGATGAAGCACGGGTTAAACGAAGCCCGGTTGACTGGGCTTTCAGATGGCTGGCAGATCAGCCTGAGCCTGGTGTAATTTTAAGCGGTCCCAGTTCAATGGAGCAGCTCGAGGATAGCCTGCGGCTGTTCAAAGACCTGAAACCCGGCTGTCTGTCAGACGATGAAAAAGCACTGACAAAGCGGGTGCAGTTTCTTTACCGCGATAAAATCAAAGTTGGCTGCACAGCCTGCAATTATTGCATGCCTTGCCCTTACGGCGTGAATATTCCTGAAGTGTTCACTTTGTATAATAATATATTTCTCTTCGATGAAGCTGCTGAAAGCAGACAGGCTTATCAGCGCTTGATCAAAGATGAGAAGGATGCTTCGCAATGTGTATCATGCGGTCAGTGCGAACCACTATGTCCGCAGAATATACAGATTATTGCCAAACTGGAAGAAGCCGGCTTGATTTTTTCTGGCACCTCGCCTGACAATCGGTTAATGGAAATAGCTGAATTGCCCAAAAAGGCTCACCCATTTTTTGTGGCCAGCCAATTTCATC
>SLHU01000047.1 GCA_007135995.1 Clostridiales bacterium
CTGGCCAATATCATCAAGACCTTCATTGATATGGATGGAAATATGATAACGCTGACCGTCACTAGCGCTGAAGAATTGAAAAAAGCGATGAGGGAGCCAGAAAAATACAGAAATCTCAGAGTACGGATGGGCGGGTGGTCCGGATACTTTGTCCTGCTCAGCAGAGAACACCAGTCGATTCATCTTAAAAGAGTTGAACATGGTCTGGCATAGGGCATCACCTGGCCAATAACGCGATTAGTCAGCAAAGCATTGACTTAACCAATAGCGCTGCCGGCCTGATCAAACATCAGCCGGCCGGTATTGGTATAAGAAATCCGAGTTGATTTTGCCGGAAAGAAAGCGTTTGACAGCACTAAAAACATATATAGCAGAAGGGATTATTAGGGTGAAAAAGACAAATGCCATGCGGCTGCTTGATCAGGCAGGGATCAAGTATCAGGCAAAGACATACACATTCAGCCCGGATGATTTATCGGGACAGAAGGCTGCGCAGGCACTTCAGATACCGGAAAAGCAGGTTTATAAAACACTCATGGTAAATGGATGCCAGTCAGGTTATCTTGTCTGCTGTCTGTCCGTAAACCGAGCGCTGGATCTTAAGCGCATTGCTGCCATCAGTCAAAATAAGCGCGTTGAGCTGATTCCCGCCAGCCGGATTCAGTCTCTGACGGGCTATGTAAGGGGCGGCTGCTCTCCGCTTGCAATGAAGAAAAAATTCCCGACTTATATTGATTCTGAAGTCATGAACTGCGATCAGGTTGCTGTCAGCGCAGGCCAGAGGGGACTGCAGATCCTCTTAAGCCCTGCGGATCTGATACGGGCTGCCGATGCGGTGCTGGCAGATATTGCCTTGAAGACAGATGATTGAAGCGAACTGATTTTCGCTACTTCGTCTGATTGCAGTCATAATCCTTTGCCTTTGCAGTCTCACTTTGCCAGTTAAAAGGCAGGAGATCACCAAGTGAGACGATGGTCGTCTGATTCACTTTTACGAGCGCCGCTGAATTTTCAGCAGCCAGCTGAGCGATCAATTCACGGCAGCGGCCGCAAGGCGGCATAATCTTGCCATCACAGCCGACAGCGATCATTGCGGCGACTTTATTTTCTCCTGCGGTGATCATGGCTGCCGCGGCGGCATGCTCCGCACAAAAACCCATGGAACAGGCCGTATCAATACAAACGCCAGTGGAGTTGAAACTGGTACGCCTGAAAATCGATTGCCCGCAAGGCGTTTTTTATGTTAAGCTATGCTTGAAAAAATCTGGTTATACGAGACAATGTCAGGCCAGATATACCGGTGCATGCGGGCAAAGTTTGTCCGCAGCGATTGGTTCTGGCGCTCTGTACCGCAATAATCAGGGACCAGCAGTAAAACAGGTTTATTTTAGGTTTATACCTTACTGCACATGGTCAAAACGGAATCCGGTAAGATGATTGTATGGCTTAATGAATCAGGTAATGAAGCGAGATAACCAGTAGCTTGAAGCATGAAAAGCAGTGTTTCTGATCAAACGCAGCAGAGCGAAAGGAAAAATCATGACAAACGGAATTTTTTCAGTACCAGAAGCAAAAAACGAACCTGTATACGGCTATATGCCCGGTTCACCGGAAAGATCTTCTTTAAAAAGTGCTTTGCGCAGACAGGCAGAAATAGTTGAACAGATTCCCCTGATTATTGGTGGCCGGGAAGCAGTGACAGACCATAAAGCAAAATGTGTGATGCCCCATAACCATCACCATGTACTGGCTGAGTACAGCGTCGCTGATGAAGCGACGCTGCGTGAGGCGATAACATGCGCTTTGGCTGCCAAGAAGAAATGGGCCGCCATGCCTTTCGAACACAGAGCCGCGATTTTCTTGAAAGCAGCAGATATGCTGGCAGGCCCCTGGCGTGATAAGATCAATGCTTCAACCATGCTGGGACAAAGCAAAACAGTGTATCAGTCTGAAATTGACGCTGTCTGTGAGCTTGCGGATTTTCTCAGGTTTAACGTCTATTACGCGGATAAGATCTACCGTCAGCAGCCGGAAAACAGCCAGGGAATCTGGAACAGAATGGAATACCGCCCGCTGGATGGGTTCGTCATGGCTATATCGCCGTTTAATTTTACCTCAATCGGCGCTAACCTGCCGATTGCTCCGGCCATCATGGGTAATGTGGTGATCTGGAAACCAGCCAGCACGGCCGTTTTATCAAATTACTATTGTATGCAGCTGCTCAGAGAGGCAGGACTTCCGGATGGGGTCATTAATTTTCTGCCGTCAAGCGGCAGGGATGTCAGCAGTTATATCCTCACAGATCCGAACCTGGCCGGTTTTCATTTTACCGGCTCAACACAGACCTTCAACACCATCTGGAAACTGATTGGTGAGAGAATCGCAGATTACAAGGCATATCCCCGACTGATCGGTGAAACAGGTGGCAAAGACTTTGTTTTCGCCCATCCCTCAGCCGATGTCACATGTCTGTCTACAGCTCTGATCAGGGGCGCTTTTGAATACCAGGGTCAGAAATGCTCCGCTGCTTCCAGAGCTTATATACCGGAAAGTCTTTGGACGCAGTTGAAACCCGCGTTGGTCAGCGCGGCAAAATCGCTGAAGGTCGGCGATCCCTGCGAATTTGATACATTTATGGGTGCAGTCATTGACCGCAATGCCTTTAATTCGATTACTGCATATATCGATGCGGCAAGAAGCGCTGAAGACGCAGAGGTGCTGTGCGGTGATTATGATGACACAAAGGGATATTTTATCAGGCCGACCATTATACAGGCATTTGATCCTCATTACAGCAGCATGGTAGAAGAAATATTCGGACCTGTTCTGACAGTTTATGTGTATCCTGATGCCAAGCTGATGGAAACGCTTGTGCTATGTGATTCATCTTCCGTATATGGTCTGACAGGTGCGATATTTGCCAGTGACCGTGAAGCTATCTGCATGATGGAGCAGGCCTTGTCTCATACTGCCGGCAATTTCTATATTAATGACAAGCCTACCGGCGCCGTTGTCGGACAGCAGCCTTTCGGCGGGTCAAGGGCATCCGGAACCAATGACAAGGCAGGCAGTATTCTGAATATGTACCGCTGGGTAAGCCCGCGCACGATCAAGGAAAATTTTCTGCCGGCGACTGAAATCGAGTATCCGCATATGAAAGAATAAACATGTTTCCTGTTGCCAGGGACTTTCAGATGCTTCGGCAGGACCTGAAGAATTTCAAATTAAGAAAGCAGGCTCATCATGAATAAGGAAAAAGTTATCTGCCCCTGTAAAAACATCACCAGGGGTGACATTGTCAAGAGCATGAAAAAAGGTGAAACGTCATATAAATCGATCAAAAAAGCAACAGGTGCCGGCAGTAAATGCGGAAAATGTGAAAAAGAGATCAGGAAGCTGATCAAAAAAATCAAGGCTGACGCAGACTGATCGGAACAGACACCCGCGATTGATGCCCAGCTGAGTTGTCATTGCTTGTTGACAGCGGGATTAAATCAACTTGTCGGGCTTTCATAAATACGATTGAGGTCTCATTTGAAGCACTCAATAGCATGTGACGATACAATGTGATCGGAAAAATGATGGAATTGCTTGACAGTTTCATTCAAAGCTGTTATTTTATAGTTAAGGTTAGTTACTAGTGTAATCAACCACTGTGCTAAGGAAGTGATGATTGTGAATGGAAACTTAAGTGATGCAAGACCCCTTTATATCCAAATCGCTGAGCTGCTGGAAAATGCAATTCTTAGCGGTGCATATGA
>SLHU01000235.1 GCA_007135995.1 Clostridiales bacterium
ATCAGCGGTCAAATAGAGAGTATGAATATCTGGGCAAAGCGTATCGTGTTGTCTGACGGCACGACATGATATACCGGCACGTAAAGGCTTTTTAAATTTAGTTGTAAATATTATTAAAACCCGTAAAATAGAAGGTAGTATCGGTTCCAGGTTCTGTGCGGTCCGGTATCTTGCTTTATGTTGTATTCAGCCACTTATTTTCAGGCTATTTACCGAAAATCGCGTGGTCTCCCACTATTGTGACAGATTCTGACAGGTCTTTTGCCGTCTTTAATCTGTGACAGTATAAGGAGTTCCTTATTATGCAGACCATTGACATGAACTGGCGCGGCAGAAGCATTCGACCAACCGTGGTTGCATGTGATGTCCTGATTATTGGCTGTGGCCTGTCAGGTCTTTATTGTGCGCTTCAGCTAAATCCGCAGCTTAATATTATTGTGCTCAGCAAGCAGGGCCCGGAAAGCAGCAACTCAATGCGTGCTCAAGGCGGTATTGCTGCGGCGCTCAGTGATGATGACAGCCCGGATCTTCATTTTTCTGATTCTGTCACGGCAGGCGCCGGGCATTGTGATGAAGCAGCTGTCCGCTGCCTTGTTGATGAAGGTTCCTCGCATATAAACCGCCTGATACAATGGGGTGTTCCCTTCGACTGTGATGAACAAGGTCACTTAATGCTTGGAAAAGAAGGGGCTCATTCAAGAAACAGAATTGCCCGCTGCCATGGTGACGCTACGGGGCAGTACATGACCCGGACTTTGCTTGAGCGGATTGAAACAAGCAGCCATATCAAGCTGCATCATCACTGGGCACTGGCTGACTGGATATCAGATGAAAACCAGGCCATCTCGGGAGCCCTGACAATCCATAGCTGTGAGCAGGCACTGTACCGGGTTTATCAGGCAAAGAAAACGGTACTGGCCAGCGGTGGACTCGGTGGCTTATTTGAGTATACAACGAATCATCAGGCCATGACCGGTGATGGCCTGGCAGCTTCTTTAAGGGCAGGCGCGAACACCGGCGATCTCGAGTTCGTTCAGTTCCACCCAACGGCGCTATATGAAGCACACAGCGAGCAAGGATGCTTTTTGATATCTGAAGCAGTGAGGGGTGAGGGCGCGGTTTTGAGAAACAAGGCTGGCAGGCGGTTCATGCGATCAGTGCACAAACAAGCTGAACTGGCACCGCGGGATATTGTCGCGCGGGCGATCGCTGATGAAATGAGAAAAGATAACTCGCGATTTGTCTGGCTTGACGCCACGCACCTTGACGCAGCATTCTTAGAGACACGTTTTCCGACGATCTATCAGAAATGTCTGCAGATAGGTATCAGACCTTCACAAGACTGGATTCCGGTTACGCCGGTTCAG
Organism: Clostridiales bacterium; assembly: GCA_007135995.1. Lineage (GTDB taxonomy): Bacteria > Bacillota > Clostridia > Saccharofermentanales > UBA5734 > SLHU01. Next base: position 1,368 of record SLHU01000235.1, read on the forward strand.
CATTACAGCATGGGCGGTGTGTGGACAGATCTGTCTGCCAGAACGTCTCTGAAAGGTCTTTATGCCTGCGGAGAAGCCGCCTGGACGGGTGTGTATGGTGCGAACAGACTGGCAAGCAATTCACTGCTGGAATGTCTTGTGTTTTCAGCCCGGGCTGCCATATCGATATCTGATGAAATCACTTCAGCCAGGCTGGCAGATGTCAGGCAGCAAGGATTAAAACCTGTTCATGTGAAGCACGGGATCAATACTGACACTTGCCAACACGAAGTCAATCTTCGCACACTTCAAAATGAGTTGCGTCACAAAATGAGCCTGTATTGTGGTATACTTCGGAATCGCGGTGAACTCCTTCGTTTCAAGGATGAACTGGAGCAGCTGCACGCATATATGCAGTCAGTTGAAATCACATCTTTAGACTTGCTGGAGACCGTGAACATGATTTTATGTGATTTATCAATCGTGAAAGCAGCATTAGAGAGAAAAGTAAGTTTAGGCGCGCATTACTGGAAGCATGACGGAGGAAAAAAGTATGCATGATGAACTCAATCCGATCCAGTTGAAAGCACTGATTGAGCAGGCTTTGCTGGAAGATCTTGCCGGAGGCGATATAACAACCCTGTCCACAGTAGCTGAAAGCAAAATGATGACCGGAAGGCTGATCGCGAAGGAAGCTGGTGTTATTTGTGGTCTGCCGGTTTTTTCAGGTGTATATGCTTGTCTGGATAAAAAGATCACCGTCACGCCTGATGTAAAAGAAGGTGCCTTTGTTGAAGCCGGTGATGAGATAGCGCATCTTTACGGTCCGGCCCGGGGACTTTTGAGCGGTGAAAGGACAGCGTTGAATTTTCTGCAGCGGCTTTCTGCCATCGCCACCAGAACACGTTTGGCAGTTGAGCAGGTGAAAGAGTCGGATGCTGCAATAACAGATACAAGAAAGACTACGCCCGGCCTTCGTATGCTCGAAAAGTATGCTGTCAGAATGGGCGGCGGGCGTAACCATCGCTTCAATCTGTCAGACGGAATTCTGATTAAAGATAACCATATTCAGGCCGCTGGCGGCGTGGAACAGGCGATCAGTCGCGCACGCATGTCAGCGCCTCATACCTTGAAGATTGAAGTGGAAGTGGAAAACACCCGGCAGATTGCGCAAGCTTTGGATGCCGGTGCTGACATTATTATGCTCGATAATATGACTGCCGGGGAAATACGCCAGGCCGTCAGGCAAATAGACGGACGGGCAATGGTTGAGATCTCAGGCAATATGGGGGAACGTGATTTGCGGCAGCTGGCCATGACCGGGGTAAATCTGATATCGATTGGTGCGCTGACACATTCTGTGAAAGCAATGGATATCAGCTTGAAGCTTAGTGAAACGCAAGGCTGCGGTGACGCTTCAGCAAACGACTGAAATGTGAACATGCGTTTCCTGCTTTATGATAGAATTGATTCATCTTTTCAGTTATAAATGAGGTGGACAGATGAAACAGATTAGAACCGCAATTATTGGCCAAGGCAGAAGCGGCAGAGATATCCATGGCAGTTATCTGAAGACAGATGAACGTTTTGATGTTTGTGCGATTGTAGATGAACTGAGTATCAGGCGGGATGTTGCCGCGAAAGAATGGCCGTGTCCGATCTATTCACGGTATGAAGACTTGTTTGACCATGAGGACCTGGATCTGGTGATTAATGCGTCTTTCAGCCATCAGCATGCGCCGATCACAGCTGATCTGCTGCAGCACGGGTATCATGTGATAAATGAAAAACCAGCCGCAGCGACAGCTGCCGAGGTAAGACAGCTTGATAAAACAGCAAAAGAGAACCAGAAAGTGCTGGCCTTTTTTCAGCAATCCAGATTCGCACCCTATTATGAGCAGATCAAAAGCGTCCTGGCGTCCGGAAAGCTGGGTCGTATTGTCCAGATCAGCTTGAAATTCAACGGTTTTGCCCGTCGCTGGGACTGGCAGTGCAGCCGCTCCTTTCAAGGGGGCAGCCTGTTTAATACCGGACCCCACCCGCTTGACCAGGCGCTTGACTTGATTGATTTTAAAACAGATGATATGCAGATTTTCTGTCAGATGGACCAGGCGAACACATTCGGTGATGCTGAAGATTATGTAAAACTGGTGATGCGCGGCAAGGACAGACCCCTGATTGATCTTGAAATATCATCCTGTGATGCCTACGCGGAGCAGCTGTATCACATTCAGGGCACGCGCGGCGGATTGAAAGGGACGATGACCAGCATCAACTGGCGTTATTTTAAAGAAGAAGAAGCGCCGGCTCAGAAACTGATCACATCATCACTGCAGACAGCGGACGGGCTGCCAATGTATTGCAGCGAAAAATTATCCTGGTATGAAGAATCATG
>SLHU01000330.1 GCA_007135995.1 Clostridiales bacterium
CCATCAGACAGTTCCAGGAGTTATTTGTTATCTGCCAGAGGCTGTTAAAGATCGCTGCAACCAGAAACCACCAGAAATTCTGAGCCAACGCCCATATGAGTGCAGGGATCGCCCACGAAAGGCTGTCGAAAATAACAGTGGTCAGGCGTCTGCCCAGTTTATCGGTTAGAACACCCCCCAGAAGCGCGGCAAATACCTGAAAGAACATGCCTAAACTGAGCAGTATGCCTATCTGCCGGTCATTGACGCCCAGCGCGTACATATACACTGTGAAAAAGGGTGTATATAAATTAAAGGGTATCCCCCATAGGGGTTCAGTATACACACACGCTCTCTGGTTTCCCTTCAAGTGTATCAGTGTGTCAATCAGCGGATGTGCTGCTGCTGCTTTTGATAATTTCTGCCACATGGCGACGTCCCAGCCAGTTGTAAAACTGCCCTTTCTTTCTGTTTTTCATGTTTCGTTCTTGCAAGCATGCTTGCTTGCTTGCTTACTTGCCTGCTTGCTTACTTACTTGCCTGCATACCCGCTTGCTTGCTTGTTTGCCCGCTTGTTTGCTTGTTTGCCCGCTTGTTTGCCAGCAGGATCGTGAAACATTCAGCTGTGAATGCTCAGTCGTATTGAATCATTTACCTGTTGCTGACAATGTCCGGCAAGCATTGAGTGCATCAGCCAGCTCACCAACATCAGAAAAAATATAGTCTGGATCAATCTTGCTTTCCTCAATATCACCGGCAGTCGCTTCACCCGATAAAACGGCAATACACATAATGCCCGCCTTCTTTGCAACAGCCATATCTGTATAAATCCTGTCACCGACCATCGCGATCTCGTCCAAGTGATATCCGCGGTCTGCCAGGATCATATCAACCATGGCGGTGTCAGGTTTGCCTATGACTTTCTCTGGCTTCTTACCTGTGCAGGTCTCCATAAAAGAGATGATTGCGCCGCAGTCCGGCAACACTTTGTTTCCCGGCATTGGACAGACATGATCAGGGTTCGCTGCCAGATAAGGGATTCCTGAGCGGATATAATCACAGGCATTATCCAGTTTTTCATATGTCAGGCTGGTGTCAAATCCAAGCACAACATAATCGATTGGCCTCTCTCGCTGTCTGACCAGCTGAATACCTGCAGATTCAAGCTCAAGCTCAAAATCTGCTGTTCCAACAGGAAAGACCCGAATTTGAGATTTCCCATGGCTTATCTTTTTTAAATATAAAGCGAGCGCGTCAGTAGAAGTCAACATCTGTCTGCGATCTGTCGGTATGCCTAGTCTGAGCATTCTATCAATATAATGGCGTGCACTGTGAGAAGAATTATTCGTCATAAAAACATACTCACTGCCTTTTATGCTGTCAAAATAACGATCAGCACCCGGAAGAAGCGCTTCACCAAGTGTAATGGTTCCGTCCATATCAAGCAGCCAGCATTTGATCCTGCTCAATGCCCTCAACTGTTGCTGATTCAGCTTCAAATCGCACACTCCTTTTAAAAAATCAAACGCCAGACTGCTAAAAGCCAAGCAGCTGCCATTGCCGGCTGCATGCTTCACTCAACAGTGTAATAAAAGATACTGGAGGCTATGATTCCATATTCTCATCAATCATATCTGTTTCGGTCAGTGATTGCAATGTCTGTTCATCTATAATACTGACACCAAGCTGTTTCGCCTTATCAAGTTTGCTGCCGGGGTTTTCACCGGCAACAACATAGTCTGTTTTCTTCGAAACACTGCTGCTGACTTTGCCGCCCGCCTGCTCAATAAGTCCGGCAGCTTCTGACCGGCTCATATTTGGCAGTGAACCGGTGAGAACAATTGTTTTCCCACTCAGCTGGCCGGCAGACCTCTGTTCTTTTTTGCCTTGCAGATTCAGGCCAGCTTCTTTAAAACGTGCCATTAGTTCTTCTGTCTGCGGCTGTCTGAAAAAATCATAAACCGCGTCTGCGCTGATCCGGCCAAAATCGGGCAAAGAGCTGATTGTATCTCGATCTGCCTTCGCCAAAGCATCAATATCTTCAAAATGCAATGCCAGTACACTTGCTGCCTGTCGCCCAATATTCCTGATGCCCAGACCAGTGATCAGGCGGTCAAGTGAGTTGGATTTCGAACGTTCAATGGCACCGATCAGGTTATCCACCGTTTTTTGCTTGCCGATCAGACCCGACTCAATCAGTTCATCTCTTCTTTCCTTCAGCCAATAGAGGTCGGACAGTTTCTTGATATATCCATTTTCTAGCAGGGTTTTTGCTGTTGCCGGGCCAAGGCCGTCTATATCCATGGCATTTTTTGACGCAAAATAGATCAGATGACGTGCCAGCTGAGCCGGACAGTTTATACCTGTACACCGCAGGTCTGCCAGCTCTCCTTCCCGCTCTGCTTTCGATCCGCAGACAGGGCAATGATCAGGCAGCTTCCAGGGCGGCTGATTGCTCCGGCGAAGGTCATGCCGCACTGATAAAACAGCCGGAATGATATCCCCCGCTTTTTGAACGACAACAATATCGCCAGGCCGCACATCAAGCTGATCAATGTATGCCTGATTATGGAGGGTTGCGCGGCTGACGGTTGTTCCTGCAAGCAGGACCGGTTCCAGAAATGCCATGGGCGTCAGCCGGCCGGTTCTGCCGACCTGTACGCCTATATCGTTCAAACGGGTCTCTTTTTGCTCTGGAGGATATTTAAATGCTACAGCCCATCGCGGCACCTTGCTGGTTGCGCCAAGTGTCTCGCGCAGCTGCAGATCATCTGTTTTTACAACCGCGCCGTCAATACCATATGGCAAGGTGAAACGATCAGCGCCAATGTCACTGACGGCCTGCCATACCTCCTCTTCTGTATGGCAGATCCTGAAATCGGGACTCACAGGAAAGCCCTGAGTCGAAAGCCAGTTAAGCGATTGCGCGTGTGAGCTGAATGTTTTGCCTTCTGTCATCTGAATATTAAAGACAAATAAGTCAAGATTCCGTTCACGAACAATGTCAGCATTTAATTGCCGCAGTGTCCCTGCGGCACAGTTTCGAGGATTGGCGAACAACTTCCCGCCTGTCTCCTCCTGTATCATGTTAACACGTGCGAACTGTTTCGTTGTCATATAAACTTCTGCCCGCAGTTCCAGATAGGGTATTTTTTCCGGCAGTCTGACCGGCAGGTTACGGATCATCCTGATATTGTCTGTGACATCTTCACCGGTATAACCATCACCACGGGTAAGGCCAGCCGTATAGCGTCCGTCAACATAACGCAGCGCAACTGAAAGCCCGTCTATTTTCTGTTCAACAACAAAACTGGCTTCAGGGGCTGTTTTAATGACTCTGCGGACGAAGGCTCTAATATCGTCTTCATGGAACGCATCCTGCAGACTGAGCATAGGTACCCGGTGCTGTGCGGCAGGCAGTGTTTCTTTAATCTGCCCGCCCACCTGGCTGTCATGCGCGTCTTCGGTTTTCAATGACGGCCAGCGAGTTTCAAGGTCTTTGAGTGACTGTGTCAGCTGGTCATACTCATAATCACTGATCACCGGCTGATCCTGATCATAATAAAGGTGATTATGATGCTTGATCTCACTTAAAAGTGCTTCATACCGTTCGCGAATTGCTTCCGGAACAGTCTCGCTTTGTCCGTTTTCTTTCAGAAACGCGTCCATATCAATCTGACTATCTGATCCATTTTTTTTCATTGTGCCTGCCCTGCCTGTTTTTTATTCAATTGAGTCGGCATATCGCCGTCATCCTTTTTTTCTGCCAGGTGTCAGCCAGACCATTGGCGCAAGAGCCAAAATCACCGGCAGGAGACTCCACGTTATCTGCGGCAGATGCCATAGTCCCTGCATGCGAAAAATAAGACTGTCAGCCGGGACTGACATCAGCGGTTCAAGCAGCCGTCTGTCTATTTCCAGTAATGAAAAAAGCGGACTTAGTAATCCATCATAAAGCAGATAGACCGGCAAGCTGAGGATAAAAGCATCTGAAAGCCATAGTGCAGGTGACTGTGATTTAATTAAAAGGAATAATAAAGCTAGCGCCAGACCAATTGCGATTGCCAGAGAAACTTCGTATATCTGTCTTGTCCGAAGACAAAGAATCAGGTGATGAATCATTCCGGCCAAGGCACAAAAACCGGCAATATAGGTTCGTGACCTGTGCCGGCTAAGCAAAAGAAGTGCTACATAAAGCACTGCGATAAAAAGGTAAATAAAACCTGCCTGCAATCCAGAAGAAAAAATACGCCTCTTGAACAAAAAATCCGCCAGCTGCCTGACCATCCCTGAAAAATACGAGAAAGGTCCCGAGGCCAGTGTGCCCCAGGAAACAAATAATAATCCAAAAACAATCCAGGCACGGCTCTGGCTTTTCATCAATGTCCGCCTCCATCAGTTAATCAGGTTTCTTCAGGCATTGCTATGCCTGCTGGCATGTATGCGATCAGACATAAAACTATTTTACTTGAAAAAATTGTTTGTCATCAACTGCCTGTCATCAAAAACTATGGTAAAATCAAATCGATGACAGATCTAAGCTAACATGATACCAGAAAAACAGGCTGGCGGGAATCATTGTCTGAACCTGTCATCAGCTTCTGGCAGAAGGCTCACATCCGCTTCATCTTGATGTCAGGACAGCAGACTGTCAGCAGCAGCCACTGAGTCAGTGCTTTACACACAAAAATAACCTGAACGGCAGCCAGCCGGTGCACACTGCCTGTGAAGGCAGGAAAATGAAGCTGGACCGGAAGGCAAGTGATATATTGATAAGACGAAATGGATGGCCGGCCGTTTAATGAAATGGAGTGACTGATATGATAAAAATTGGTATTGCCGGTTATGGCAATCTCGGGAAAGGCCTTGTGAAGGCAATTGGCAAAAATGATGATATGGAGGCTGTTGTCATTTTCACACGACGTGATCCGGCATCACTGAAAACAGATGATGCAGATATTCCTGTCGCGCGTCTGTCAGACGCAAAGCAGTGGACAGACAAAATCGACGTGCTTGTCCTTTGCGGCGGTTCAGCTACTGATCTTCCCGAACAGGGGCCTGATCTGGCGAAACTGTTCGATACTGTCGACAGTTATGATACGCATGCCCGAATTCCCGAATATTTCGCGGCAGTTGATCAGTCTGCCCGTGATACCGGACATCTTTCTTTAATCTCCAGCGGCTGGGACCCGGGTCTGTTTTCAGTCATGAGGGTCTTGTTCAGCAGTGTCCTGCCTGATGGGCAAGAACACACGTTCTGGGGAACCGGTGTCAGCCAGGGCCATTCAGACGCGATCAGACGCATTCCTGGCGTCATAGACGCCAGGCAGTATACGGTGCCTGTCCAGGAGGCGCTTGAGGCGGCGAGAACACGGCAGAATATTGAGCTGACAACAAGACAGAAGCATCGCCGTGACTGTTATGTTGCTGCAGAAGAGCATGCCGATAAAAAAGCGATTGAGCAGGCAATCGTCAGCATGCCGAACTATTTTGCAGACTACGACACCACTGTTACTTTTATCAGCGAAAAAGCGATGCGCGAAAATCACAGCCGCCTGCCACACGGCGGGTCAGTGATCAGACGCGGACGCACATCAAAGAACAGCGGACAGATGATGGAATTCGGCTTACAGCTGGAGAGTAACCCGGAGTTCACAGCCAGCGTCCTCGCAGCATACGCCCGTGCTGTCTATCGTTTGAAGAAGGAAGGTAAAACAGGGGCTGTTTCTGTCTTTGACATTCCTGTTGGCGCTCTTTCAGCCGCAGACTCCGAAAGCCTGCGGAAAACAATGCTCTGATACAGCCTTGAAAACCGTCTGATACATTTTGGCCTGCAGGCTGATACTTCATTTATGAACATTCAATATTCATTTAGAAAGCAGCAATTAATTGATGAATCAAATGACACCTGCTGCGGCTGCCATTATCTTAATCTGCCTGATCGCAGTCACCCTGCTGATCAGGGCTGTGTGGGAAACAAGGCAGCTGACCGTCAGCAAAATCGTAGTTGAAAAAAAGAATACTCAGGAAGGCCTGCCTGGCGTCTGCTTCGACGAACAATCGGAGCAGACGGTTTGTGTGTCCGCAATCTACAAAAAGAATATCAGTTCACAGGATATCCTGCCGCATGATGAGGCAAATAGATTCAGAATCATTCAGCTGAGTGATCTGCATGCAGATCATTTGTTTATCAGCCCTGCCCGATTGATTCAGACGATCAGCTCAGCTCAACCTGACCTGATTGTTTTTACTGGCGATCTGACCGGTAAAGACAAGCACATTGCCAAGGGTCTGTCACTTCTGAAAACCATACAACAGGATACAGTATTGTCAACAATACCTTTTGCAGCAGTGCCGGGAAACCATGACACAGAAGAGACGATTGCCGGAATGAAGGCACTTGGCATCACGATCCTCGCAAATGCGCATTGTTCTTTTTCATCTGCCGCGGGCCCTGTTCAGATAGTGGGCCTGGAAGACCTGAGGACAGGTCAGCCCAACTTTGAAAAAGCGCTGCGAACCTGCATTACGGACTCAATGACTGCCCGTACCAGCAAGAAAATACTGGATAACGGCTCAAAAAAAATAGCTTGCGAAACCCCAAATGCTGCCTCAGTCAGGTCATGCCCAACGATTTTTTCAGACAGGCACACTGACAACGGCCCTGATCATTGTGCTCAATTTGTTTTTCCAGCCGATGGCCATCGGGTGATTCTGGCACATAATCCTGACACCGTTTTCAACATACCTGAAAAGGCTGCCAGCATCATGCTGACCGGCCACTTTCACGGCGGCCAGATATGGATGCCCTTTCGTTTTGAGTTCATCATGCTTCGTGAAGAGAAGCTGCCGCGCATGGGTATCACTCAGGGACTGACTTGTTTTCGCGGGCTGCAGCTTTATATCAGCCGCGGCCTGGGATGTGTCAGTATTCCCCTGCGTTTGTTTTCACTGCCGGAACTGGCTGTTATTGACTTGATGCGGGAGGAAACATATGACAAATCATAGATTTAAAAAAGCGCTGCGGCTGACGATTATCCTGATTAAAGGCGCTCTGATTGGCGTTGCGAATATCATTCCAGGTGTCAGCGGCGGGACAATGGCGGTGTCCATGGGTGTTTATGACCAGCTGATCAAAGCAATTACTTCACTTCGCCGGTCTTTTTACCAGAGTCTGCGCTTTCTTGCGCCTTATATATGCGGTGCAGTTTTGGGTATCGCGGCATTATCTTTCATCATACGCATAACGCTTGACCGCTTTCCACTGCAGACAGCCGGTCTCTTTATAGGCCTGATCCTGGGCGGCCTTCCAGCTTTGATCGTAAAATCAAAAATCAGACTGATCAAACCAGGCTATGCGGGGCTGTTCATTTTTTCTTTCGCGCTGATTCTGACTCTGGCGCTTGTAAATGAGCCTGAGCTGCAGGACTCAACCTTTACTTTCAGTATTCAGTCAGGTCTTCAGCTGTTTGCGGTCGGCACCATTGCTGCAGCTACAATGATTATACCTGGTGTCAGCGGTTCTTTGATCATGATGCTGCTAGGCTGGTATAATACCATCATTGTGCAGATCAGCCTGTTTATTGAAGCGGTCTTCACACTGAACACAGAAGCATTTTTAAACGGCCTGATCTTTCTTTCTTTGCTGGGAGCAGGCATCGTGGCCGGCATCCTGGGTGTTGCCAAACTCATTGAAATGCTGTTCCGGAAAGCGTCTAAATTAACATACGCCTTCATACTGGGCCTCATTGCAGCATCGCCAATGGCGATCCTGCTTGGTCTCAGCCATTCAGTGTTTACACTGACAAATATCTTGACGGCGCTGCCGGCTGCGGCCGCAGGTTTTTTACTCGCATTGCTGCTGAGCAGGCAACCAGCAGTTGTCTGAAAAATCGCCCGGCCTGGTTTTCAACTATAATAAAGCACATACCAATATAACGCATATACAAGCTGATTCGTATCAAAACCCATACAAGCTGATTAGCCAAGCATGTTTCGTCTACTACCCGCCACCCAAAGGTAATGGGTTTCTGTGCCACAAATATTATGAACTGTCATCATGCGTGATGGCAGACCTGTCCGTTTAGTCCAGCTGTTTATCTACTTCAGCGACCAGTTGTGAATACCATTTTTCAAAAACAGCATCATTGTTGTATTTGCCAAACAGTTCATCAGGACGAAAACCTACTTCCAGATCTGAAACATAATTTTCTCGCGCCTGCTCTGAGAATTGACGCAAAGAATGACTCACCATTCCCCTGATCCTGAAGCTGCCTGGAAAAGCATCCGGCGCATACGATCTGTGTGAGTTCAGCTGATCAAGAAAAGTATTCAGACACATCATTTTGTATCGCTCATCAGGAGATAACTCAGCCTCTGTCTGCAGTTTGCTTTGCAGCTGATGGCTTTCCAGAGCAGGTTTTGTGACAGGCAGGTACCCGGATTCTATCGCAAAAGATATGTTTTGCTCTGGCCTTGTCAGCCACTGAAGCAAAACAGCAGCCGCAATTTCTCTGTCTGATTCAGACTTCATAACGGCCAGCCCCGCACCCTGACGCACCGACACCGCCTCTCCCTGTTCAAAGACTGGATAAGGCAGTATCCTGAATGATGCTTTTTGCTCTTTGCCCTCAAAATCAATAAAAGTTTCAGGCAGATAAGAACCTGCGGACGTCGAAATAGCTGCGGCAGCCAGCGCGCCGTCAGCAAGGTCTTCTGAACGGAAACGGCCGTACATGCCAAAACCGCCTTCAACTGTATTCTTATAGTAAATGGACCACAGCTGATACATTGCCTCCCTGTCGAGGTTAATCCGTCCGCTGCCCTGATAGTTCTCAAACAGATCAATACCAAGCTGCCGATTGCCGATAATCATAAAATTAGCCAGCGAATCAAATCCGAAAAGCGCTTTACCGTCCGACCATCGCTGATAAGCGTGAGCAGCAGCAGAAAGTGATTCCCAGGTTGAAAAGGCTTCTGCCGGATCATGGAATCTGGAAGTATCTTTTGCAAAAGCATCCCAGATATTCAGGTTGAGTGCTACCACTTCACTGGCTCTGGCCAGCGGCAACATATAAAGCTGCTGGCCTCCTATTTTCCCGTCACCAATGCAGGCCTCCGGGAAAACGCTCAGGTCAGATTCTGACATTAACATACTGAGGTCAACCAGTCTCGATGACGCCGCAAGTTCGCTTGCCATATCAGGATAAGTAGAAAACAGGTCCGGCAGCGCTTCCGTCTGGCCGCTGCCGGCCAGCGTCAAAATGGTATGCGAGAGTTCATCAATATTACCAACACGCTTCATTTTCACCGAAATCAGCTTGTCTGCACCAACCGAAGTGTTGAAAGAATCAACCATCTGATTAAGACGCTCTTCTTTTTCTTCCCCATAATAATGCCAGAACTGTATGCTGACGGGTTCCTCAGGAGACAGGTCAGATAGTGATGACTGATGGCAGGCATCCAACCCGGTAATCTGAAGCGATATCGCAATAATCAGAAAACCCTTCAATATCCTGTGCATAATCAACCTCCACATGTGCTCTGACCGAGGTTATCTTTTTAAGGGTTTTGCCTCCACGTGCCAGATCTCATCTGCATATTCAGCAATTGTTCGGTCTGAGCTGAAACGTCCGCTGTTCGTAATGTTAACCCAGCATTTGCGGGCCCACGCCAGCTCATTTTTATAGTCAGACATCAACTGCTTTCTTGTCTGACGAAATTCTTCAAAATCACCTAGTACATAAAACGGATCAGCCGGCTGCCAGCTGGAGCCATAAATAAGACCATTGTATAAATCCTGAAACATCCCTGTTCCACTATCACTGAGTGTACCATCAATCAATGTATCTACACAACGTTTGAGACCTGGAATATTGTAATATTGCCACTGCGGGTTATAATAATCCCTGGTCTGCTGGAAATGCTCAACCTTACAACCGAACACATAGCAATTTTCAGGTCCGACAGCTTCAGATATCTCCACGTTGGCCCCGTCACATGTTCCAATGGTCAGCGCTCCGTTCATCATGAATTTCATATTGCCTGTTCCTGATGCTTCCATGCCCACAGTTGATATCTGTTCTGATACATCCGCAGCCGGAAAAAGCTTTTCAGCCCACGAAACATTATAATTCTCAATAAAGTGAACTTTTATTTTGTCATTGACTTCAGCATCATGATTGATCAGCTTCGCAACTTCATTGATGAACTTAATGATGGACTTCGCTCTGAAATACCCCGGGGCAGCTTTTGCACCGAATAAGTAAACGACTGGAACACCCGCTTTGTCGGGATGCTCTTTGAGCTTGAAGTACTGGTCAAGAATCAGAAAAATATTCAGCAGCTGACGTTTATATTCATGTAATCGCTTGATTTGAATATCAAACACAGCATCCGGGCTGACTGTCAGGCCTTCAACTTGCTTCAGCTGGCCGGCAAGATGAACCTTATTCTGATGCTTGATTTTTATCAGCTTTTTCATCACCTGATCATCTTGTTTAAGCGGTTCAAGCGACTTCAGTCTGCTCAGGTCTTTAATCCAGCTGTCATCACCCATTTGCTCCGTCAGAAGATCGGCCAGTTTCGGATTGGCAGTCTTCAGCCATCGACGCGGTGTGACCCCATTTGTTTTATTGCTGAATTTATCGGGCCATAGCTGGTAAAAATCGTGTAACGTATCACGTTTCAGGATACTCGTATGCAGTTCAGCAACCCCGTTGACTGAGCTGGAACCATAGACCGCCAGCCAGGCCATTCTGACTTTTCCATCGCCCAGAGGCGCCATTTTGTTAATCTGGTCTATATGAAGACCACGTGCATGCATTTCCTCCCTGAACTGATGGTTAATTCTTTCGATAATCTGATAAATCCACGGGAACAAGAACTGGAAAATGCCAGTATCCCATTTCTCCAGCGCTTCCGCCATAATCGTATGGTTGGTATAGGCAAAGCAGCGCTGGGTCACAGACCAGGCATCCTGCCAGGACATGTTCATTTCTGTGGTTAAAATCCGCATCAGTTCTGGAATAGCGATCACGGGATGTGTGTCATTGAGCTGGATCACGTTTAAGTCAGCAAATTGATTGAAATCATTGCCATGAACCTGTATGTATTTCTTAATCATGCTCTGCAAGGATGCACTGACAAAAAAGTACTGCTGCCTGACTCGCAAAACCTGCCCGTCATAGGAAGTGTCATTTGGATACAGCACCCTGAAAATATCATCTACACGATTGCGCTGAATAACTGCGTCATCAAATCTTTGTGAATTGAACAGGTTAAAATCAAATTCCTCTGCAGGTTCAGCTGCCCACAGCCGCAAAGTGTTAATATTGCTGTTGTGAAAACCAGTAATCGGCATATCATAAGGCACAGCAAACACATCCATATCCTGATAATGAATAAGGACTTTATCCTGATCCCGCCGAACCATAAACGGATATTCACGTTCCATCCAGGCATCCGGATATTCTTTTTGAAATCCGTTTTCTATTTTCTGCTGAAACAGTCCGTATCGGTATAGCAGCCCGTATCCGCTTACGGGCAGGCTGCCGGACGCGCAGGAATCCAGAAAACAAGCCGCGAGTCTGCCCAGGCCGCCATTTCCGAGCCCCGGGTCATGTTCCTGATCCTCGAGTTCATCGAGCTTAAGACCCAGCGATTCAACTGCTTTTTTTACAGGTTCATATAAGTCAAGATTGATCAGGTTATTGATCAGGGCACGGCCTACAAGAAACTCGGCCGAAAAGTAATGTGCAGAGCGCCCTTTCTGATATATGCGTGTACTTTGCTCCCAGTTTTCTGTCATCAGCTCTACAAGGGTTCGAGACAAAGCGCGCCAGATCTCGAAAGGCGTGGCCTCTTCAACACTGCTGGCTGATTCCGCTTTTAAGTGGACAATTATTTTATCTTTGATCGTGTTTGATTTAATCATTCATACCTCCGGCTTCTTAACCAGATGGTCTGTCGTCTAAGATGTCATAAATCAGGATAACTGGTTAAGAAGTATCATTTCGCTGACTATACAAGCGCTTAGCTATTATACACAACTCGCAGTTGCTGGTCAACGAAAGCCCTTGCTGCTATGAAAGCAGCTGCTGTGTCTGCCTTATTTTAAGTGTTGATCATATCGCTGAAAAACGCTCATAGCGTATATGCAGCTGCCGGATCCTCAAAAAGCAATCACGACTTTCACTGAATCATTCCGGTTCGCGATTGTCCATTCGAACGCTTCGGGAATCTCGCTGAAATTGAAAGTCTTCGTTACAACCGCATCCAGATCCAGCGGAATCCTGCCTGCAGCGTCTATGCAAACCGGATATAAGTTGTGGTATCTGAACACAGTGCTTAATGATGCTTCTTTCGCCATCAGCGATGAAAAATCATAACTGATCTCGGGATCGGGCGCCATGCCGACCAGCACCACCTGACCGCCGCGTTTAACCACTGACGCAGTCTGCCTGGTTGTTATACTCGCGCCAGCCGTCTCGAAAACAAGATCCACACCTTTATTTCCGGTCAGTTCCCGTATGCGCGCAGGCACATCTTCTTCACCTGCATGAATCACATGTGAGGCGCCCAGCTCGGCTGCCTTTTTGAGACGCATATCAACCAGATCGCTCACATAGATCTCGTTGACGCCGCGTGTCTTCAGTGCCAGAATGGTCATCAGACCGATGCAGCCGGCACCCAGAATCAGGGCGCTTTGACCAACTTCGGCATGCCCCTGGCCGGCCGCGTGGAACCCGACAGCCAGCGGCTCAATCAGAGCGCCTGAAACCGTTGTCATACCCGGCAGCAATTGATAGCACCAGCGTGCAGGATATGCTATATACTCCATAAATGCGCCATCATAAGGGGGCGTCGCCATGAAGACGACGTCGGGGCACAGATTATACCGGCCTTCTCGGCAAAACTCACAGACACCACAGGGAACACCTGGTTCCAGCGCAACCAGATCACCTGGTTTCAGCCCGGTTACCTGGCTTCCGGCCGCAACGACTTCACCTGCGCATTCATGTCCCAGAACCATCGGGTTCTTGACAATAAAATCGCCAATTCTTCCATGCTGATAGTAGTGCACATCTGAGCCGCAAATACCGCAGTGGCGGATTTTAACCAAAACCTGATCTTCACTGATTTCCGGCACGGGCCGTTTTTCATACGTAATGTCACCGACTGACCGCAAAACTGCAGCCTGCATATAATCTGTCATATCTACCTCCCGCCATAGGCGCCAATCATGTGTTTATTTAAGAAACGGTTTGAAACATATCATTCATGAATCAAAATAAACTAACTTTTTAGCCTCCGAAACCTTTTTCTTTTCATTTTAACCGATTTTTTGCGCTGATTAAAGCATGTTGCCTTAACCTTTAAAAGTTTTTTCTCAATGAATCTGAGAAAGCATCTTTGAAAACATCCGGAAGACTCAGGTCTGACCGGCTATCTGCTTCCAGTGATCTCCAGCCAGGATCTGATAAACGCTTCAGGCATTCTGAATGAATCATAGTCACAAGACCGGCAGATCCGATAACCTTCCATGAGAGGCTTCAGGTACAGATTGTCAGCCAGATGAAAAAACGTCTCAAAATCATCCCTGCGGAAACCGATCATCGCGGCAATTGTGTAGAGCGGTCTAACCGTTGGCATTTCAAGTACAACACCGGCCATCACAATCGGATAACGTTTTCTGGTCGTCTGGATCTGATTGAATGCAGGCTCCCTCTGAATATGCCTGACAAAACTATGATCCCGGCATGCGGGCAATGCCTTCAGCATCAAACTCATCCAGGCGGCCTGTTCGGCGTAAAGGTAACCCACATGAGTGCCCTGTCTCTGGCATACAGCCACTGCTGCAGGATCACGCGGATGACCGGGCTGCGGCAGCAGCCTCAGCTGATCGCCCGGCTGCAATTGCATGGCAGGA
>SLHU01000042.1 GCA_007135995.1 Clostridiales bacterium
GGGCGATGGCTGTGTCACTTTGTCAGGCGACAATAATGAGCAGGAACGCCGGTTCTACGCCAGAACAGGCATGCCTATTCTGGCCTATTCCAGTCTTGGGCGCGGGTTTTTATCCGGGCTGATTCAATCTGACAGGCCGCAAGATGCCGCGCAGTTGCTTGATCCAGCTGCCCAGCGCGGTTATATGTACCCTGAGAATTTTGAACGTCTGAGAAGAGCGGAGGTGCTGTCTGCCAGGTATGAAGTCAGTGTCCCGCAAATTGCCACAGCCTGGCTGATGCATCAGCCGCTTTGCGTATATGCGATCGTCGGCGCTCAAAGCGGTAAAGAAATGCAGGAAAATATTGACGCCCTTGATATAAACATCAGCCCTGAAGAGCTGTGCTGGCTGAACCTTGAAACAGACGAAATCTGAGTCATCTGCCCCTTGCCGAAAACAGTTGACTTCCTGCAGCAAAAGGGTTGTCATCATGCTTGTGTGCAGCAAATATTCATGAGAATATATACACAGATATACAGCTGAAATCTTTTAATGGTGACAACCAACTGAAGCATTTGTACAGAATAAACAACCAACTGAAGTTATTTAATGGAGGGATATAAAATGAGTCTACCGGAAAAAATGAAGGCAGTGGTCTGCCATGCCCCTGAACAATATGCAGTTGAAGAAGTCAGTACCCCCAAAGTGGGACCTGGCGAGATCCTGATTAAAGTGGAGGCCTGCGGTGTCTGCGGCAGTGATATAAAAGCCTATCAGGGATCGGCCATGTACTGGGGTGGTGACGACCCGTGGTTAAAAGCACCTGTCATCCCGGGGCATGAGTTCTATGGTGAGATTGTGGAAATGGGAGAAGGTGCCGCAGAAAATTTTGATGTCGCTTTGGGTGACCGTGTGACTGCTGATCAGATCAATCCCTGCGGGAAATGCAGATTCTGCCAGACAGGTAAATACTGGATGTGCGAAGTCCATCATATTTATGGTTTTCAGAAAGATGTGGCAGAAGGTGCCATGGCTGAATATATGAAATTCAGCAGCACATCGAAAGTTCATAAAATCAGCGAGCGTTTATCTGCGGAGGAAGCCAGCCTGATCGAACCCATGGCTTGCGCGATTCATGCGGTTCAGCGGGCTGCAGTTGAGTTCGAGGATGTTGTAGTGATGGCCGGCGCCGGCACACTGGGACTTTGTATGATCCAGGCCATCAAGCTAAAAACACCGAAAATGCTGATTGTGATTGAGCTTAGCGAAACAAGGCGGGCGCTGGCGGAAAAACTGGGCGCTGACCTGTGTATTGACCCCGCCGCAGAGGATGCCGTAAAAATAGTCAAAGGACTGACAGATGGCTATGGCTGCGACGTGTATTTGGAAGCGACAGGATCGCCTGCTGGTGTGACGCAGGGCCTTGACATGATCAGACGATTGGGCCGGTTTGTTGAGTTCAGTGTATTTGGCAAGGAAACCACGACCGACTGGAGCGTGATTGGAGATCGTAAGGAACTGGATATCAGAGGTGCCCATTTAGGGCCCTATACTTACCCTGTCGCGATTGATTTGTTTGAAAGAAAGCTGGTAACAGCCGAGGGGATTGTGACGCATTCGTTTGATTTAAAGGATTTTGAAGAGGCATTTTCGACATTTGGCACACCGAATGCGATTAAGATTTTGCTAAAACCATAAAGCGAATGATTGCCTGGCGCTGAAATGCGCTGCAAAATGCAATATTGAGCGTTAACTTGTTCACGAGATTAAGCAAAAACACGTGTGTCAACAGATATACGTGTTTTTTGCTGTCATTTGTCCGGCTGGTGTTGATTGTTTGGCGGGCTTAATAGGTGTTGGTTTTTTCAGGATCCGGTGGACTTATAGCGGCTGAGTCCAAAACGCCAGAAGGCGCAGGCGGGGATGACGAAAAGCAGGCTGAGCACCGGCAGCATCATGTAATGCTTGTCAGGTCTGATATCGAGCAGATATAGCAGCGGGTAATACTGAAACAGCGCCAGCGGGATGACGAAGGTGAGAAAACGAAGTACTTTTTTACCGTAAACAGCGAAGGGATAGCGGCCAAATTCACGTCCGCCGTCGGTAAAAATATTCATGAACTCAAGGCCTTCAATGGTGAAAAAAGTGATCGCGGCGTAAACCAGGAACAGACAGAAAAACACGATGCTGCCGCAGACAATCATCAAGATCAACAGCAATTTTTTATCCCATGTCCAGACGACACCGCTGGTCGGGAGGGCGTAGGCAAAAACCAGAATGGCTTGTAAAAGCCTGCCAATTCGGGTGAATTCTATTTGTGAGGCGAGCACCAGAAAAATAATCGGCCTGGGTCTGACCATGATCCGGTCGAACTCACCATTGCTGATAAGCCGGGGAAAAACATCAAAGCCGCGGCCAAAGCATTCCGCAAGCGAAAATGACATCAGGATGGTCGCAAAGCTAAGCAGCACCTGCTGGAAAGTAAAGCCTTCTACTTCATGAAGCCGCAGGAACATAAACCAGATCCCAAGCAAGGCCGTGAAGGAGACCAGAAACTGGCCGATAGCGGTTAAGAAGAAGGATGTTTTATACTGCATCTGGCTCTTAAGATGCATGGCAAAATACTTTGCGTACAAACGCAGCATGCTTTCATCCTCCCTGAACGATTACTTTTCTTAGTGCGTTTTTCATCATCAGCTTACCGACCAGTACCAGTGTGATCAGCCAGAATACCTGCAGGCTGATCCCTCTGAACGCGTCAAGGCCGCTGATATGACCGCTGTAGATACGAAGCGGCATATTCTGCATCGAGGCAAAGGGCAATAGTTCAGCGATCGCTCGAAACGGCTGAGGGAAAAAAGGAAGCGGAATCGTCGCACCAGCCAGAAAATCGGCCATTACAGCCGATATAACGCGTACACCTCTGGCAGACAGCGTGTAAAAGGCGGAAATATATACCAGCATTGAGAAAGCGACGACAACCCCCAGGCTTAAGACCGCTGCCAGCAGAAACAAAATAAATTGTGGCCTGCTGGCCGGTAAGGATAGCCTGTAGGGATCGGGCACGATAAAGGCGATGATCAGGATAGGGAAACAGCGAAGCACCGCTTTGGCCAGCCTGTTCGCGGCCGACAGGCAGAACCAGCGTCCGTACAGGTCAACGGGGCGTGCCAGTTCGTAAGCAATACTGCCGCTTGTAATAGACGCAAATATTTCTTCTTCAAAGAACCAGGTCATGAAAAGCGCCAGAAACGCCTGCTGCATCCAGATATAAGAAACAGTCTGAGAGAAAGACATGGGAAACGAGGCCGGACTGACTTTGTAAAACGCTGAGAACGCGAGGATTTCCATCATTCCCCATGCAAACTGGGTGGCCATACCAGCCAGCGCCGCTACACGGTACTGCAGACTGTTAACAAAACGGATGCGAAAGATGGCTAGATATTTACTCATATATCGTATTCCCGGTAAAGATTCGCAACCATTTCTTCAGCGCTGACGCCCGATACGGACAAGTCGAGTACATCAGTCTGCGCCGCGATTTGCGCGATCGCCCGGGACACCGGGCAGATGGATGGGTCTATCTGGATCATCAGCCTGCCTTCGCGCTGGTCAAGTGCTTGCATGCCTGCGGAAAGCTGCGGTGAAGGTCCGGCGTATTCAACAATAATCGTCTTTTTCACAGATGAACGATTCTTAAGCTCTTTCAGACTGCCGTCAAGCAGAATCTGTCCCTTGCCGA
>SLHU01000076.1 GCA_007135995.1 Clostridiales bacterium
ATGTCATAAAAACGGCACAGCAGGTTTATAACGGTCGATTTTCCTGCACCAGTCGGTCCGACAAGCGCGATTGAATCACCTGGTGAAGCGGTAAAGGAAACATCCTTCAAAACCGGGTTCTCAGGCTCGTAGGCAAATGTAACCTGATCAAAACAAACTTCACCTTCAATTCGAGGCAGATCATTCGCTTCCGGATGATCTTCAATCACAAGCGGCTCATGCAGAAACTCAAAGATTCGTTCAATATAGGCGGCTGAATTGATCAGAGCATTGAAAAAATTCGACAGATTAATGACTGGCAGCCAGAAACGCCAGACGTATCCGACAAAGGCTACAATTGCCCCGACAGATATCGGCTCGCCTGTTACGCTGTCCCTGAGCCAGACGGCACCTGCCACATAGAGCAGGGCAACAGTCGCGTTGGATACAGTATCAATAAACGGCCACATGGCAAGGTTGAGCATAATCGATTTCATCCAGCTTTGCCTGTGATCTTTAACCAGCTTGCTGTAAATATCTCTGTTAACAGCTTCGCGGGCAAACACCTGTGTGACATTCATGCCAATAATACTTTCCTGAGTATATGCATTCAGATTCGAGTTTTTCATCGAAAACGCCTGCTGGGCTTTTCGCTGCGCATTTTTCAGTAATAATATGCCCAGCAGCAGCAAGGGCAGACCGGCCAGCGCGAATGCTGTCAGAACAGGATCCACCAAAAGCATATAAAACACGATAATCAGCAGACTCAGCAAATCGACCATGGAATTAACCAATCCGTTAGACAGCAGATCGCTGACCTGATTGACATAATTAACCAGACGTACCAGAATCTTTCCGTGAGGCCTGTCATCAAAATAAGTGAAAGGCAGTCTTTGCAGATGCCTGAACATATCCAGCCTGATGTCATGGATGATGCTTTGACCGATCCTGTTCATATTCTTCATTCTGTAAGCGGTCATCATAGCCACGACCAGAACAATCAGCGTGTATCCCATTGCCATCAATACCAGGCCTTGAATATTTTTCTGCGGGATCATCACATTGATGGCCTGCATCAAGAATATTGGTGCCAGAAGATTCAGGGCACTGGATACCGCCATTGCGCTGAAAGTCTGTCCCAGCCTTTTTCTGTAAGGTCTGGTATAGGACAGCAGACTTCTGAACTGCTTGAAATTAAACGGTGCCTCAAGGCGTTCATCAACATCATAGCGGTTGCGAGCCATACAGGTCACCTCCTTGTTCCAGCTGTTTCAGATCTGCCTCACTCATACCGGCCTGTGTCAGGAAAATATCATAATACCGGCCTTCCAGCTGCATCAGGCTATCGTGCCGTCCGCGTTCAACAACCTGGCCATCATCGATCACTAGGATTTCATCAGCATGCCTCACTGATGAGATTCGGTGGGCGATAATGAAGACAGTGCGCTGACCCGGCATGTCACGAAGTGCCTGCTGAATATCATGTTCTGTTTCCATATCGACCGCTGAGGTCGTATCATCAAGAATCAGAATTTTGGGATCCATGGCCAACGCTCTGGCAAGCGCTATGCGTTGTCTCTGACCTCCGGAAAGACCAACACCACGTTCACCAACAATAGTGTCGTAGCCTTCCGGCGTCTTTTTGATAAACTCGTCAGCAGATGCCGCTTTGGCAGCAGAAATGATTTTTTCCATCGGCGCGTCAGGCACACCATAGGCGATATTGCCCTCAATTGTGTCTGAGAACAGAAAAACCTCCTGCATGACCATCCCCACATTGCGACGCAGCTGCTGAAGATTATAATCGCGGACATCTACATCATCAACGAGTATTTCACCAAACGTTGTGTCATAAAGTCTTGGGATCAAGCTCACCAGGCTGCTTTTCCCGGCACCTGTGAGTCCTACCAGGCCAATTGTCTGTCCCGGACTGGCTGTCAGATTGATATTGCTGAGAGATGGCTGCAGTGCGTAGCCTTTCCGTTCGCCATAAGTGAACGTTACGTTCCTGAACTCAACCTTCCCGTTAATTACCAGCGGCTTGTTCGACAGCAGATCCAGCTCTTCTTCACGGGGCTGATCCGCATCAGGCGACTTAATTCTCGAACGTTCAATGAGCAGATCAAGCACCTTATTTGCCGATGCAGAATACCGCTGTACCTCATTCATGATATTGCCTGCCATCCGCATCGGATTATTCAAGACAAAAAGCAAACCGTTAAAAGTAACGAGTCCGCCCAGGGTTAATTCTTCACGAATGACGAGCAGTCCTCCAACGAGTATGACCAGTACAATCATGAAGTTCGCCAGGCCATCCAGCGCCGGCAAAAACCGAATAGCCATGTCGGCATGCTTCATATGAGCTTCGCGGTATCCCTGGTTTTCTTTTTGAAATTTTTCTTCTTCATACTCGTACCGTGCGAAAGCACGTGTCACCCGGTTGCCTGCAATATTCTGCTGAACAACTGAGTTGAGTCTCGAAAAAGCTTCGCGGATTTCGCCCCATATGGGTCTGATCGACCTTCCCAGCCGGTAAGTTATGATAAAAATGAACGGACTGACGACAAGCGCAACAAGCGCAAGCTTCCAGTTGACCGTAAACACATAAAGCGTTCCAAAAACAAAGAGCACCAGGTTCTCAACACTGGCAAACACCGTGAATCCGATAAAATGCCGAATCATATCAGTATCGCCTGTTAATTTGGCCATAATATCGCCTGTTCTGGATCTGCCATAGAACAGCGCATCCAGATTCTGCAGGTGCCGGTAGATGCCTTTTCTCAGCCGAACAACACAATCTTGAGCGCAATACTCAAAATGATAGCGAAAAAAAACTGCCAGGCACGATCTGAAAAAGGGTACGGCGATCAGCAAGGCAACGTAAATCGGGAGCAAGTTCATTTTACGGTCTATTAAAACGTCATCAACCAGCAAGCCCGTTAAGGTCGCCGGAACAACGCTCATTGATACAAAGATCAGGTTTACGAAAATTGCCATCAGATAACGGTATTTTACTGGTTTTATCAGATATAAAAACCATTTAAAAGGCCGGTTGGCATATAAGTATGCCGACTGATGCAATTCGGCCTGATCAAACTTCGTTCGTCGTTTCTTCAAATCATCACCGCCAAGCATACGCTGGGCTCAAGTCACCCAAGTAGTAATTCCCCCAAGACTATCGACATGATTTTATCGCTAACAAATCGAAAATACAACCCGTCAGTCCTATTCTGTTGTTTTTTTATGTTTGACCAGTTATTGTCTCGATAATAACAGCATAATTAGCCAAGATAACATCCTATTTTCAGTTTTCCTTAGCCGGGATTTTTTTATGCCGCAAATTATTGCTTGACAATCAAAGCCTATCGCATTATCATGGTGACAATTATATCAGTTATAAAGCTGATATTATAGTCAAACTGATGAGTGAAAAGAGTACGAGTGGTTTAGTCAGCCCAGAGAGCTGCCGATGGTGTAAATGCAGTCTGGCGACCATAAGGAATGGTTTCACGAGGGTGGCCCGAAAGACAAAAGCAGTGATTGCTCGTGTCTTGTAGGCGTCAACGGGGATCCGACCCGTTATCCGGCGGACATGCATGTTCGTGCGTGATAGAGTGGGTTATTTACCAATTTGGGTGGTACCGCAGGTGTTTATCAATGCTTGTCCCTTTCCGGGACAGGCATTTTTTGTGTTCCCGGAAAACGGCAGGTCAGATTAATATCTGTTCAGTTGAAA
>SLHU01000017.1 GCA_007135995.1 Clostridiales bacterium
CGGATTTCATCGAGGGTCTCCATGACCGCCTGGGACTGGTCCCAGGTCATTTCAGGCGACTGAATCAGGCCTTGATCCAGGCATTTCATGACAGTTTCGGCTTCGAAATGAAAACCCGAAGCACCATCCTGATCGAAGGGAATATGGATATTCTCATCTTCACGGTCAGCATCGTTATAATAGACTTTTGCCTGGGAAGGGTGCCAGAAATCAGGAACTTCTATACGCCCTTTTTCACAGTAAATCACCGCCATCTGCCGGGTTGACTGGACGATGCCTGACACCAGCATGGCCTGGGCACCATCTTTATATTTGAGCAACGTTGAACACATGCCGTCAACACCGGTTTCAACCATCGTTGCCTGGCTGGTCACTGCTGCCGGGTTTTCACCTTTAAGAAAAGCAGCATAAGAAACGCAGTAAACGCCCACGTCCATCAAACTGCCGCCTGCCAGTTCCGGCGCGAACAGGCGCGCTTTCGGATCACTGACCTTGCCGCCGCTCCACTGGCCAAAACCGAAATCAATCTGCATCAGGGTAATCCGGCCCAGCGCGCCGCTTTCCAGAAGCTGCTTGATTTTCCGGTTGACCGGGAAAAAACGTGTCCACATGCCTTCCATGAGAAACTGTTTATTTCGCCGCGCACAGTCGATCATTTCCCTGCACTGGGCAGCATTGACAGTTATCGGCTTTTCGCAGAGAACAGCCTTGCCAGCTTCCAGACACTGCATGGTCAGATCAAGATGCAGCGGATGCGGCGTTGCCATATAGACAATATCTACATCGGGGTCCGCCAGAAAATCAGCTGTCTTTACATAGCTTGCAGCAAAGTTGTACTCGCTGGCAAACGCGGCGCCTCGCTCGGCCGAACGTGAGTTAACCGCAGCCAGCCTTGCCTGCTCGCAGCGCGGCAAATCGTTTAGAAAACGCCGGGCAATGCCACCTGGTCCAAGTATACCCCATCCATATTGCTTCATCGTTTTTGTCCCCTTTCAGATTAAAAAGATTTTGCATAAATCATTCTGTCGCCAAAATCAGCACTCGCTTCAGACATCATATGACCAGTATATCGCAGTTGCAGGCAAAAAAAGAGAGATTCCTTGAAACTGAGATCAAGTTTTAAAACCGCGGCTTTGCGTCAGCACATTGAAAATCGCCTTCTAAGGCAAAAAAACAAGGGTTTGCGTCAAATTCAGCTTTCTCCCGATGGGTGAAAGAAAATGTTATTGAAAACCGTTGTAAGATCTGATTATTTCTGAGTAACATGCTAAAAAATGATGTTCAGCTGCCGCACACGCAATGCAAAAGCATATCCGTATCAGCGCTCGCTGACGTGATCCGTACTGCTTTATGCATTTTTATGTCCGGGAGCTATATTCTTTTGCGTATTGATACATCGTGAAAACATTCTCCAAAGGTGTGATCGCCTGTATGTTGTGACATGGTGCAAGAATATATCCTGTGCGGTCACTATAAAGTTTATCGATGCAGGTCCGCACTTCTTCTTCCACGGCTTCTTTCCCCCTGAACGGCAAGATGTCCTGATTATCAATTCCGCCATGAAAACAAAGCTGGCTGCCATATCTGCGTTTGAGTTCATCAAGATTCCAGCCTGGCAGATGCCACTGAATAGGGTTGAGAATCTCGCAGCCTTTATCAATAATCCATGGGATGACATCTGATATGGCACCGTCATCATGATGAAACACACGGGCATCAAAGGATTTAACCAGTGCCACATTGGCCTCATAATAGGATCCGAGATACCGCTCAATCATCGTTTCGCTGATCATCAGACTGTTTTGAGAACCAAAATCATCCGTGACCTGTGATAGATCAATGTATCCATCGGCCTCTTCCAGTATTCTGCGGGTATGTGCACTGGCAAATTCGTTTAGTTTAAAAAGGATATAGTCAGATAACGCTTCATCTAGGGCAAAATCCAGCAGCATCTGTTCAGTACCGCGCACCATTTCATAAAAATATGTCAGCGATATATAACCGCCTTGAATGGCAAAACCTTCACGCCGGAGCTTTTCACATTGCGATTTAATCCCCGAGTAATCGTACAGGTCAGTTGTCGGCCAGACATAACCGGCCTCTATCTCATCAATCGTTTCAAACTTCGCAATTGGATGGGCTACGGGTTCCTCATAATAACCGACGCCATTATGGACAGGAATCTGGCGCATCTGAATATCAAACATATTGCTTCGTCCACAGTCTCGCTTCAGCGCAGGCTCTGCGTGCATAATCATATCAATATCGAGCGCTTGTGCAAGGCCTGTCATATCAGTCACACCCAGACTGCGCATTAGTTTGTCTGTGATTTCCGGCACCCCCCAATAATCGGTTGGCACACGGTCGGTTGGCTGATGCAAAACAGCAGCGAGAATTCTTTCTCTGTGTGTCATTTCATTTTTCATTGGCATAAATCTCCTGAAGCTTTGTGCCGGGGCAATATGCCACAGCAGTCACGGAAAAACCCGATCCCTATGCGATGTGCTTGTTTTGAAAAGAAGTGCATGATAAAACTATAGTATGTTGATTTCCTTATAACCATGGAGTATTGAGCGTTGTCCTAAAATATTGTACGATTATCTCAATTTAATCTATACTATATCCATTGCTGATCTGTGAATAGCCGATGCTGCATAGGGAGCTGCTGAAGTATAAGTTACGCCTCTAAGCTGCTCCTCTGATGATCAGCTACGCGAAGTGAATGGGCAGATGAGGGAGGCGCGGTGTGGAGTTTACATGGTGGGGAAATACATCCGGAGATGTATGCAGTCCCAGAGTCATTGATAATTACAGTTTTGTATATGTTGTAACAGGAAAAGGTGTTTTTCATCTTCATGGCGACGTGATTGATCTGCAGCAAGGTGATTTGTTTACGCTTTTTCCGCACGAGCTGCATGCTTATTATCCAAACCCAGTAAGTCCCTGGTCTCTGGCCTGGTTTGGAGTCAAGGGAAAAGACGTGGATGATCTGATTAGAAAAACAGGGATCAGTAATCAGCTGCCCGTTTTGAAAATACCGGAGACAGCGGCAGTTTATGAACTGATTTCGTCGATCATTTCCGAGCTTGATAAGAAAGATGTCCCGGCAGAGTTATTTGCGGTCAGCTGTTTATACCGATTGCTGGGAAAGATGGCGCAATACCTTAGAACGCCTTTTGCAGAAAAACAGCTGCAACCTTCGGCACAGATAGAAAAATGCGTACGCTTCATCAATCTTAATTACGCACACGCATTGAACTGTGACATTCTGGCCGATTATTCAGGCTACACGCGGACTTATTTTTCGAATCTTTTCAAACAGCATACAGGAAAATCACCGATACTATACCTGACCGAGATAAGACTTAAACAGGCAAGCTATCTGTTGAAGACCACAGGTCTGCCTGTTCAGGAAGTATCCAGATCCGTCGGATATCAGGATCCTTTCTATTTTTCGCGCCTGTTCAAAAAACATTTTGGTATCTCACCTTCAGAATTATCGTAGTTTACCTGATTGACAATACACTCCTATTCAACAATCGCTTGACCAAACTTCTCGATCATCTCTTGTTTAGTGGTTACCCTGTGTAAACCTGTCGCAATGATGTTTTTAATCTCAACTGCTTCATTTTTGCTTCTAATTTCCTCAAGCAGCAAGTGCATAGCAATTTTGCTGGGAACAGGA
>SLHU01000299.1 GCA_007135995.1 Clostridiales bacterium
AGCCGGCCATGGCGGCGGAGATTTTTTTATTGTTGAAGATTTTATAAAGGCTATCAGAGAAGGCTGTCAGCCGGAAATTGATGTTTACAAAGCTTGCGAGTGGACAGCCGTAGGGCTTTTAAGTGAACTGTCTATTATGAATGGGAGCAGGATTATGGAAGTGCCGAATTTCAGAAAGAATATGCCCTATGCAGAGCAGATCACTAAACTGTAAACCACACAAAGCAGCCGCAAAAATACCTGTAAATCCGCATGGTCAGCCACCCTTGCCGGCCGGGGCTGCCCAGTCAAGACTGTAATCAATCAGGGTTGAGTGTCGCGGTATACCATTTTCATCCCAACCCATCATGTCATAGTAAAGTGTAATGGCCTTCTGGAAGGCCTGGCGGTTCAGGACAGTTCCTGAAAGCCGCCCGTAAGCGATCGGATCACTGAAAAAGCGGTCCGGCAGGGTATCCTGCGAGGCGTCAAGACCCTGGCGCAGGTTATAAAGGCGCATCAGGTGGTTGCGCCGGTCACCCCAGCGCATCAGTTCATAGTCGCTCGACTTCCAGCCTGTGATTGACTCGACCAGTGCCACCATATCGGCCATCGTCAGCAAGCGCGTCGGCGCACTGGCAAAAACGCAAAGATCGAGTGCGTCGCAGGCGCTCCAGATCGCGTTGAGCACTTTATAATGGCGCACTTTGATGTCACTGATCTCCTCCATCGGGACGCGCTCGAAAATGCCGAGGGTACGTGACAGTTCGAGCGTGTGATCCCAACCTGTCACCGTGTCAAAATCCCAATCGTGCTCACAAATATCATACCTTGGGCCAATCGGGGCGGTTGCGTAGCCCAGAGCTAGACTGGTCTGCGTCCTTGGCTCGAAAGACACCATTTCAATCCCCTTTACATGCAAAGCCATGGGACGGGCCGCAGGGCCAAGCCGCTCGGCGGCCAGTCGGCTGCCTTCTGCCAGCAGATCGCCGATGCCGCGGCGTAAGGCGATGCTTTCGATCAGGCTGGGGAGGTTTTCCGTCTGGCCAAACATGATCGGATGATCTGCCATCAGATCAAGAGGGATGATACCAGCCTCCTGGCATTCCAGGGCAAAGCTGATCGTAAAACCAAGAGATACCGGGTCGAGTCCGAAGCGGTTGCACAGGACATTGCCCTCCAGCATCCGTTTCAGGTCATCATTGCCTATATTGGGGCCCAGCGCTCCTGTGACTTCCTGATGGATTCCGGCTGATTCCGGATGATCCTGACCCGGATTGATGATCTTGATGCAGTCATTGGGGCAGCCCGGACAGGTGATAAAACCCTGGTAATAAGGCAGGTACTTCTGACGCATATAGTTGGATGTGCCGACGCTGAGGTTGGTTTTGTAGTTATTCATGCCAATATAGGCCGTATCAATATCCGAGAGATCAGCTGCAGCTGAGAAGCCCGGCGGGTTCTTTTGCCACATGCTGAGGACATTGCCAGGCATACGCTTGGCAAATGACTGGCTGATACCAGAAAGCCGCTCAGGATCGGCGACCGGCGGCAGATGGCAGCCCTTCAGAATCAGCGCTTTCAGCTTTTTGGCGCCCATGACCGCGCCGACACCCATACGGGCAGCCTGAACCGAACCGGCTGTCACGATGCTGGCAAAACGGACCCGGTTTTCACCGGCCTGACCGATCGCGGCGATCTGCACATCCTGTCCGCCATGTGACCTCGTCAGTTCAGTTGTGGTCACATAGGTGTCCTGGCCCCACAGGCCTTCGGCCGGCAAAAACGAGACGCTGCTTTCTTCCAGTTTCAGGCAAAGCGGCTCGGCCGCTTCTCCGTAAATAACCAAAGCATCATAGCCGCAGCCTTTAAGCCAGCGGCCAAACGGCCCTTCGCAGCGTGTCTCGGCTATACCGCCGG
The DNA here is from genome assembly GCA_007135995.1 of Clostridiales bacterium. GTDB lineage: Bacteria > Bacillota > Clostridia > Saccharofermentanales > UBA5734 > SLHU01. Next base: position 1,900 of record SLHU01000299.1, read on the forward strand.
AAAGCGGTGACTGGCAGACAACACTGAATCTGGCAAGACCTGGACCGTCTTGTCCGGCAATAATACTTGAAGCGAAAATCAGCCGGTTCTGCGGGTCAAATGCATCAAGATCCTGCTGCGTGTCTCTCATCAGGAAGAATGCTCCCAGCAGGCCGCCGCCCGCATAGGTCCGGTACCAGATCTCGCCAGGCACTTCAACCCGGGAAGACTTGTCAGTCAGATTGATATGCAGTATCTTGCCGTGATAACCATACAGTTTTGTCATATATGACCCCCTGATTCTGAATGCTTTCAGCTGCTGACTTAGTTTAGTCAGAAAGCCATTCCAGATTCACTTTTGCGATTGTCAGATGCCTTGGCTCGGTCAGAAAGGTATCATCTGTATCCTGTTCATAAAAACAGTATATCCATTTTCCGTCATTTGAAACAGCTATATCTGAATACCCCGAGCGATATTCCAGCATGCGGCTGCTGCCCCAGGTTTTGCAATCGTCATAGCTTATGCGAAGCGTCAGCTTTTTTCGTGAACGGTCATAGAAATTGTCTTTTGCAGGGCGGACTGCGCAGTTAGAGAACAAAACAGCCCGCTGACCCTCAATAACGCCGTTGACCATTCCCGCACAGCATACAGGGTCAGGCAGCTGCTCATCCAGCATATAACGGCTGAATTGATCGTATCCGTTGGGTGATAGCGAGACCGCCCGCAAAAAACGCCTGCTGTGATTGCGGATATTAAACAATACCGAGCCGTCTGAAAGCTCTGCCATGCAAGATTCGTTCATTTCACGAATATCATCATCTTTGTACTGTATTTCACCTGAATGCCAGTGACGGCCGCCGTCGTCGCTGTAAATACTCGAAATCACGGTTGGACTGTGTGAACGTCCCTTGCCGTTTGCCAGCCATGTCGGTACAACCAGTCGTCCGTTTGAAAGCTGTGTACCATGACCTGGCCCAAAAGCAAAAACATTCCAGTTGAATGCGTCTTTGTCTCTGTATACCTCCAGCACACCGGTGATATCTACAGGTTTGCTAAACGTTTTGCAGTCATCATCACTTTTCTGGTAAAAAGCGCGGCAGTACTGAGATTCCCACAGGAAATGGACACGGCCGTCTACAGCTGCAATCATGACGGGGTTATTGACCGGGCTGTTATCCTGCATTGAAGCAATTGATTCGGGTTCTGACCAGGTTTCGCCCTGATCATCACTGCGTCGCAGGAGTATATCAGTGGCGGACCAGTCACTGTTTGCGCTGCGCCCCTCGCAGTAAACCAGAATCGTACCGCCGGCAGTAATAGTTATCCCGGGTATGCGGTAAACCGGGCACTGTCCTTTTCCGGACGTGAATATCGTTCTTTTTTCACATATCTGCATCATTTACGCCTCCCGTTATACTGATAAATTAATTTTACCATTTTAAAATGCCGTGAATGTTCTTGAATTATCGGTTGTCCAGTCTCAGTCAAACCTGAAGACGGCGAACAACTACCACAGCTCTGGACCATTTACCCGTCTGACGCTCTTCCGAATTCGTACGTGGTACCAAAAAGGAAGTTTGTTTCTGCCGTTTTTGTCATTATCATAGCCGGATAAGGGGAAACAATGGAACTTTTATGCACGGGGTGGTCATAGATCACATAATGACATGTATTAAGCGCATAAATCAATGTATATGATTTATGCTTCATGCTAGAATACGACCAGTGGCATTTGAATTCATTAATTTTCAGCAAAGCGTATGCGAGAGTTTCATTAAAGAGCATGCGATATGAGCGGG
>SLHU01000340.1 GCA_007135995.1 Clostridiales bacterium
CCTCAAGTTCACGCTGGTAAACGTCGAAATGTTCTTGCTCTGTTTCTTCTGCGTCAACAAATTTCAAGTAAAGCGATTCGTCTTTGAATTTGCCGCTGAGTACCCTCCGGCTTCGCAGATTAGATAGATCAAGTCCATGCCAGACAACTTTGCCACGCTGCAGGAAGATATATTCGTTCTTGTGGTCTTCAAGGAATAAATCCCTGTGTCTCTGATAATAAAGCCCCTGCTCACATGCGGTCTTGCGCCAGGAGAAAACCACTTCAGGTGAATCAGTTTCAGTACTGTTGAATGAACCTGCCGGGATTCTGATCTCGGAATCAAAATCGATTTTGCTGGAATCGATCGTGCCAAATCCTTTTTCCGCCGCCAGCCTGATGTAGTTTCGTTCTCGTCGATACGGCTCATCAGGCCAGTCTCCGGATGGATCATTACCCATCAGGCGGGCAGCGCAAGCATCGGTTGCTGTGACATGATCGCCGGCTATAAGCAGGTTGGTCAGTAAGCCGTCTCCGCCCCATTCCTGTCCGGTCTGAGCTGTCAGACCCTCAATGATGGTCAGGCATGGTTTGAGCAGCATGGCAAAATCAACCATGCAGTATGGCAGACGCACCATGTGGTGATAGTAGGATCGCGGCCGGCCTTCCGGCGGCAGGGGACAGCAGCCGAACAAGTTTTTCATACCCAATGTTATGCCGGTTGATCTGTGTGACTTGAGTTTGGCAACTGTAACGACTTCATCGACCTCGGCAAGGATTTGAGGCATATAGTAGCGATTGAACATCAGTCCGCTTTCGGGGATGTCCATCCACTGCACCGGCGGTTTGCTGGCATTAACAAAATGAACGCCCAGTTCCTGAAGCAGCGGCTTAAAATAGACATCCGACTCTGTCCCGGTCAGTGTCGTGTCGACGACATAAAGCTCAGCGTCGGTTTTTTCCCGCAGCAGGCGAAGCACGCCGTGCATGACCTTGGGATCGACCAATTCGCGGTAAATGCCTGCATAGATCGGCAGACGGTCAGGCGGCCAGACCGCATTGAATTTGACCGCGATCTTGCGGGCTTTAGCCAGCCGCTGCCAGGACGTGCAAAGCGATGCTGTCACGTCTTTCAGCGCTTTATAAATTGTGTCGCGATCGCTGCGATGATCACAGCCAATCGCATTGACCTTATCGTTTTTTTGATTCATACTCTGCCTCCAGATGTGTTTTTCTGACGATGGACTGCTTTCCGCAGCCTTTCATGTACTTCCAGTTTATCAGATGAGGGTACCAGGTCACAAATCGGACTCTTCCGTTTTGGTACGTGGTACCGAAAGGGAAGAAATCTCCTGTTTGCCATACACACCATGATCGTGATATAAATGCCAGTAGGAATACATTGGCAGAGGTTTTCTGTGGAGGACATGCTCAATGAGCACGTGTGGCAAACAAAAAGAATCAAACAGCCTGCTAATATTTTCGGGCGTGTCATTTGTTTTGTCCGTCCTGCTCACTTGGCTGGTTATTATGGGTGATACGCAGTTGCTTGATGCCACGATCAGGCTGAAGGTGGACCAGTGGTCAGACACGGAGCTGGCTGCATATGCAAATTACCTGACGCCTTCAGTCATAGAGTCTATGGTCGCGCTTGGTTCTACAACAATTCTGGTTCTTTTTTCGGCCGGTGTACTGGCAGCACTGATCTGGCGCAAAAAAATAAAGTTTGCCCTATTGTACGGGATCTTGCTGGGCGGCGGTGCTTTAGTCACGGTGCTGCTGAAAATGAGTATCCAGCGGGCCAGACCGGGCGCTGTCTATTACTTTAACCTCTTTGGACTTACCGGTGATGTTGTATCTTACAGTTATCCCAGCGGACATGTCGTCAAAAACACGCTTTTTTTTGCTTTTCTGATTTGTCTGATACACGCTGCGATCAAAAACAGGCTGCTCAAGATCAGCTTAATCACACTATGTGTGATTGTGCCCCTTGTCATTGGCATTGGCCAGGTTATATCTGACAGGCATTATCTTTCTGATGTTGTTGGCGGATACCTTGTGTCTTGTGTCTGGCTGGGGGCCAGTCTGCTTTTGCTCCGGCTGACTGAACCAACAGCACTCAGCCAGAATTACAACATGAAATCAAAAAAGTAAAGAGATATGCTCAGGAATTTAACAATTATATTTTTCGGCCAGGAAACCGGACGCTGCTCGATCCTGGTATCCGCTTTGTATGTCCCGTCTTCACTAACAAGCAGGCTTTGCCGGGTCAAATGACCGATCTTATTTTGTATTGACCGGGCCAGCGGCTTGCTGTCGATCACCACGACAATTTCGGAACTGAGGAATGAACTGCGGGCATCAACATTAAATGAACCGATAATACTGAGCCGGTCGTCAATGATATAAGACTTGCCATGGAGTGAACCGTTTCCCTGATATTCATATAAATGGTCGACTTGACTTGCGATATCGCGCCTTTTATTGGCATAGCCAGAGATTGCTGCCAGATTGGGACTTGCTGCTATCGAGTTTGTCAGGATAGTCACTTCTGCAGCATCCAGTTTATCGAATGAAAAATATCTGGACATCTGTCTTGTTTTCACCACATAAGGGCTTTGGATAACGATTTTACTTTCAGCGGCTTTCATGATTTGAGATAGTTCTGCCAGTACCCGCGGCTCTTTAAGAAAAGGCCCGATCGGATTACTGATCACACTGATTTTTCTGGCAGGCATTGAAATCTCTTGCCAGTCATCAGCATCTTGAGGAAAAGACACATCATCCTGAACATGATCTTTTACCAGTTTCAGCAGGAATTCGTGTCTTTGCCGCCCCTGCTGCGTTTGCCAGTCAGCCAGATCACCCGCCAATGCAACAACGCAGTCATGATTCCAGACATCATCAAAATAGAGACCGATATCGTTTAGCACGCTGGCTGAAGATGATTGCGGCTCAGTGTTAATCAGGATAACATCCCGATCTGCTACATAGTACTGATCTGCCCGGTCAGATGAAAAATAGCGGTCACCGGTATTCCTGCCGCCGACAACCGCCATACTGCTGTCGACAATGAGCAGTTTGCTGTGAAAACGATTATTCCAGGTCCAGGGACGCGAAAGAGTGAATGGTTCGTAAAAACGAACATCAATCATCGGGTGGTTGATCAGGGCATATAGTGTTTGCCTGTGATCATCCTGAAAACGGTGAAAGAATCCATCAATCAGCAGGCGGACGTGTACGCCTCGATCGGCTGCATCGAACAGAAAACCATAAAACAGAAGGGAGGTTGAGTCATTATTGATCTGGTGCTGAGCAATATCAAGTGTTCTTTCTGCACCGGCCAGCAAGCTGAATCGGGATCGCCTGGCAAAATCATTTTCCTCAACCAGAATCACCCGGTCCGGTCCCTCTGATTCTGCGAGAAACCGTGCGGGATTGATGTTTTCTATGTAATTTGATGACTGCGGTGCGGGAGAAGCAAAAATCAACACACCAAAAACAAACGCATAGATAAAATACGCAAGTAAAGCCGGCTTTAAGAGGCGTAAGAGCCTTCGAATCAATCGTCCCAACGTAATCAGCCTAGCGAGTCCTTCTGGCAATAGCATCCGGGAACATACCCTCGATCACCAGTTCCTGGTTACGGACTTCAATCAGGTCATAGGATGATCCAGTTCGTTCGTTGGCAGACTGGATA
>SLHU01000335.1 GCA_007135995.1 Clostridiales bacterium
ACATGAACGAAAGTGAGTCAGAATATGATATGAGTCTGCAGCAAACAGCATTTAAATGATCAACATCCATTATAGCATGAGAGTTTCTGCCTGCGTGAAGTTTGCCAAGATGAATTTTTTTTGAAGATATGTGGCAATTTGATGAAGCTGGTTCGGCTTGGTACTGTTAGCTGACTTTGGTTGACAGACAGGCGGATTCGATGTTAAATTGACACGATAATATTATGAGTTAATAACTGAACAAGGTTATACTGATATCAGGGTTTTTTAAACACTAGATAAGGATATGGGGGAACAGACATGGATTTTCGCGTCAGAATTATTGAGTGGCTGGCTGAGCAGACAGGCCTGCCTCAGGAGCAGCTGGCTGAATGGCTGGAGGTGCCGCCGCAGCCGGAACTGGGAGATTATGCTTTCCCTTGTTTTCGTCTGGCTAAGACCATGCGCCAGGCACCGCCGAAAATAGCGGCCGGTCTGGCGGAAAAAGCACCTTTAGACCTCGACTGGCTCGAGAAAATTGAAGCTGTGGGCGGTTATCTCAATTTCTTTGTCAACCGCGCCAGTTTTATCAGCCGGGCAGTCAGCGCGGTTTTACATGCTGACGCACCGCTGGCTCAGTCAGATGAAGGCCAGGGGAAAAATGTGATTGTTGAGTATTCATCACCGAATATCGCCAAGCCATTCCATGTTGGGCATGCCTTTACGACGATTCTGGGTCACGCGCTTTACAAGATCTACGACCGTCTTGGCTACAACGCGATCCGGATGAACCATCTGGGTGATTATGGCACGCAGTTTGGCAAGCTCATTGTTGCTTACCGCTTGTGGGGCGATGAAGCAGCGCTGGTCAAAGAACCCATCAAAGAGCTGCTTCGCATCTATGTGCTGTTTCATGACGAAGCAAAAGATAAACCTGAACTGGAACAGCAGGCAAGAGAAGCTTTCCGAAAGCTTGAAGCCGGTGCCGCAGAAGAAATAGATCTGTGGAAACGTTTCAAAGACCTGAGCCTGAAGGCCTTTAATACGGTATATGAGCGGCTGGGGGTTTCCTTTGATTATTTTTACGGTGAGAGTTATTATTCAGACAAAATTCCCGATGTTGTCAAACTGCTGCGTGAAAAGCAGATTCTGACGGAAAGTGAAGGCGCACAGGTTGTCATGCTTGACGAGTATGATCTGCCGCCTTGTATCATTTTGAAATCAGACGGCACAACGATATACGCATCGCGCGATCTGGCGGCTGTTTTGTTTCGTGACCAGACCTGGTCTTTTGAGAGAAACATTTATGTGGTGGGCATGCCTCAGGCGCTTCATTTCAGGCAGGTTTTTTCTGTACTGGAAAAAGCCGGTGTTGAAGCAGCGAAGCGCTGTGTCCACGTCGGTTTTGGTCTGGTGAAGTTTCCTGACCGCAAATTATCCACCCGCAGCGGTCATGTGGTTTTTCTTGAAGATCTGCTGCAGGAAAGTGTAGATAAAACACTGGAGATTATCCGCAAGAACGATCAGCTGCGCCAGGCTGATATGAGTGAAGCGGAGATGCGCCAGGTCGCTGAGAAAATCGGTATCGGCGCAATTGTCTATACCTTCCTTAAAAATGGCCGTGAACGTGATATCGTTTTTTCATGGGACGAAATGCTTGATTTTGACGGTGATTCCGCTCCCTATGTACAGTACACATATGCACGGGCACGCAGCATACTGCGCAAGGCAGGTCATGATGACACTGCTGCCGATGCCGGCCTGGCAGAACTGATGCTGCTGGACAGCGATGATGAGTTTGCTCTGGCAAAACTTATTGACGGCTTTCCGGCGGCTGTCAGCAAAGCGGCTTATGCCTACGAACCCTATATGATTGTCCGTCAGGTGACGTCGCTGGCACGTGCTTTCAATAAATACTATAACCAGACATCTATTTTAAAAACAGAAGATCCGGCACTTCGGCGGGCACGCCTCGCATTGCTGCAGGCTGTCTGCAAAACGATCAATAGCGGTTTTGAACTGACAGGCATAGAAGTTGTAGAGCGGATGTAAATATGGTAGGACAGGTATATCAATCATTTTCGAGTCTTCCATATGAACGGGTTGATCTGGATAAAATAGACCAGCAGCTTCGACGGGCACGCCTTCGCAGCCGGCTGGCGATGAAACCAGAATCAGCTGTCCGTGCCGTTTATGACGCGCAGCAGGCACTTATGCAATATCGTCAGGCATCGACACTGGCCCGGATCCGGCACGATCAGAAAACCAGTGATCCGTTTTATCTCGCTGAACGCGATTTTTATGACCAGGCCGACCCAAAAGTTGATCAGATGAAGCAGGCATTTTATCATGCCATGCGTGCGTCACGCTTTCAAAATGAGATCAGTGAACAGTTCGGCAGCCATATTTTCCGCAAAGCAGCGAACATGGACCAGATCATCCAGCCGATTGTCGTGCAGGATATTGTCCGGGAAAATAAGCTGATCAGCCAGTATGAGCAGCTGATGTCTGAAGCGAGTGCTGATTTTGGCGACCAATCATATAGCTTTGATCAGCTGCACGTGTTTCTGGAATCCAGTGACCGTCAGACAAGGAAAGACGCCTGGCAGGCACGTTCTGCCTGGCTGATCAAGCATCAGGAACGGCTTGATGAGATTTTTGATCAGCTGGTGCGGCTGCGGACAAGGATGAGCCATAAGCTTCATTTCAGCCATTTTACGGATGTCGCCTACCGGCGCATGGAGCGTTTTGACTACGGACCCGAGCAGGTTGCTGCTGTCAGAGACGCAGTCATACGCTATATTGTCCCTATGACAAAAGAGATCAGGCGGCTTCAAAAACGACGGCTGAATGTTGACCCTTTATATGCTTATGACTGGCCCTGCCTGTTTCGTGAGGGCAACCCGCAGACGGTCTGCGATAAAAGAGACGTGCCGCTGCTGGCGGCCCACGCCACGGCCGATCTGACAGGCAGGTATCCGTCAACGCTGGCGCAAATGCTAGAGGCAGGTTATGTTGACCTGTATGCCAGGAAGCATAAAACCGCCGGCGCATACTGTCAGATGCTTTATGAGCCCGGCCTGCCTTTTATCATGCAAAATGCTTCAGGTACGGCCGACGATGTGTTTGTACTGATGCACGAAGCAGGCCATGCCTATGCCGCGGTCAGAAGCCTGCCGAAAATGACATTACTTGATTGTCACATGCCTTCACTTGATGTCTGTGAAATACATTCAACAGGGTTTGAATATTTATCGTATCCCTATATGGAACGTTTTTTCGGACAGATGGCTGAACAAGTCTGCCTCATGCATCTGACGCAGGCACTGTTGTTTTTGCCCTATGGCTGTATGGTGGATGAGTTCCAGCATTTTGTATACGAGCAGCCGGAGATGGGTACGGCGCAGCGCCATGCGCTCTGGCGAACGCTGACAGCGGTTTATCAGCCGGATACTTTATATGATCAGGATCCGTTTTTTGAAAAAGGCGGTGCCTGGCAGCTGAAAGGTCATATCTACTCAGAACCTTTTTACTATATTGACTATGTGCTCGCTCAGCTGGTCGCGCTCGATTTATGGCAAAAATCGCAGATAGACCTGGGTGAAGCCTTCAAATATTACGACAAACTATGTCAGCTGGGCGGCCGTCATACATTGTCCGAAAGCCTGGAAATGGCCGGGCTGGCGTCACCTTTTAGTC
>SLHU01000214.1 GCA_007135995.1 Clostridiales bacterium
ATCGGCGTACCGATTAAAAGTGGTGCTCTGGCCGGTCAGGATGCTTTATATGCGATTGTACAGATGCCGACCGGCATACCGGTAGCGACTGTCGCCATAGATGGCGCTGCCAACGCAGCCATTCTGGCCGCGCAGATGCTGGCTATAGCAGACTCTGATCTCGCAGAAAAAATGATCGAACATAAAACGTCTATGCGTGAAGCCGTTGGTGCCCGTCAGGCCAGGCTCGATCAAAAGCTGGCCGACATGAAAGCAGGCAGTTCCTCATGAACAAAACCAGAACACAATTTGATTCCGGACATGCATCAGATGCATGCCCGGAAACTTTTTATTCGACGACCGGACACCCGTGTTCCAAAGCCGTGCGGCGATTTGCCAAGGATCAGCCTTTGCATGATGAATGCGGGGTTTTTGGCTATTACGCACCGGAAGGCAGTGTGACTGACGCAGCCAGACAAACGTACCTGGGGCTGTTTGCCCTGCAGCATCGGGGCCAGGACAGTGCCGGCATTGCGGTTAACAACCAGGGGACGATCTTTTGCCATCGTAATCAGGGGCTGGTCGTAGAAGTCTTTAACAATGTCACCCTGAACATGATGCAGGGTCACGCGGCGATCGGCCATGTCCGATATCCCTCACAGACTGACTCAGGTGTTGAAAACGCGCAGCCGATGCTGATCAAGTATAAATCAGGTCAGATGGCACTGGCGATCAACGGCTGCATTCTGAACAGTCACGAGACCCGTGAACAGCTTCAGGAAAATGGTGCTATTTTTCAGACCAACTCCGATGCCGAAGTGGTTTTGTCGATGCTGGCGCGAAACAGGATCATGACAGATAGTGTAGAAGAAGCGATCCAGATGATGATGCCTGATATCAAGGGCGCATATGGTATGGTGCTGATGACCCCCGGTAAAATTATCGGCCTGCGTGATCCGCTTGGCATCAGGCCGTTATGTGTCGGCAAACTTGGCAATGCCTATATCCTTGCGTCAGAAAGCTGCGCGATTGATTCAGCCGGCGGCACTTTTCTGCGCGATGTGAAGCCTGGAGAAATGATTGTCCTGTCTGATGACGGCATGCACAGTTATTCAATGCAAAAAGATAAGCCGGTCAAACCGGATGCGGCAACACATGACGGGTTGCTTTGTCTGTTTGAGTTTGTCTATTTTGCCAGACCTGACAGCACGCTGGACGGCTCCAATGTTCACGAGGCCCGCTTTAATGCCGGCCAGCAGCTGGCGCTGGAACATCCCTGCCAGGCCGACCTGGTGATTGGCGCGCCGGATTCCGGCATGACGGCATCCATGGGATACGCACGTGCCAGCGGCATCGCTTATGGACAAGGTCTTTTGAAAAACCGTTATGTCGGCCGGACATTTATTCAGCCGGATCAGATGCAGCGGGAACTGTCCGTCACAATGAAGTTTTCAGCGCTGCGTCATGCGATTGCCGGTAAACGGGTACTGATGGTTGATGACTCGATTGTACGAGGGACAACCACCAGTCATATTGTCAACCTGCTGCGCCGGGCCGGCGCTACTGAGGTGCACATGCGCATCGCATCGCCGCCGGTTGTTTATCCATGTTTTTACGGGGTTGATACACCGTCGCAAGATGAACTGTCTGCCAGCAAAATGTCAATAGAAGCGATTCGTGACATGATTGGTGCCGACAGTCTGGGCTACCTGAGTCTGGATGGTCTGAAGCGGTCAACACACGGGCTGATCTGCCGGCACTGTGCCAGCTGCTTTGACGGTGTGTATCCGGCGGGTGTACCGGCAGACCGTAAAAAGGAAATCACCTGTATTGACCGTACCGCGTTTGATCAGCTTTACGAACGGGGAGAAAAAGATGTATAAACTGGTTGTTCTGGTCTCCGGCGGCGGCACAAATCTGCAGGCGGTTATCAGCCAGATTGCTGACGGTAAACTGCCGGGCATTAAGATTGCGGGTGTCCTTGCTTCAAAACCAGATATCGGCGCATGTAAACGGGCACAGGACGCTCAATTACCCTGTGCGGTTCTTAGTCGAAATGATTACAAAAACATTCACGAATATGACCGGGCGATGCTGCAGATCATTGAGCCGTGGCAGCCGGACCTGGTTGTTCTGGCTGGATTTCTCAGCCTGATCGGGCCTGAGGTCATCAGCCGGTATGACAAACGGATCATCAATATTCATCCATCGCTCATCCCGTCTTTTTGCGGGACCGGGCTATATGGTCTCCGGGTGCATCAGGCGGCGCTGGAATACGGCGTCAAACTGACAGGGGCAACGGTTCATCTGGTGGATGAAGCGTATGACCAGGGACCGATTGTCCTGCAAAAGGCCGTTGATGTGAAGCCGGACGATACGCCGCAGACACTTCAGCAGCGTGTGATGGTTGAAGCGGAGCAGCAAATTCTGCCGGAAGCTATTCGGTTATTCGCGTCAGATCGTATCAGCCTGAAGGGCAGAACGGTCCATATTAGGGAGGCATTAAAATGAAAAAACGGGCATTAATCAGTGTATCCGATAAATCAGGCATAGTAGAACTGGCAAAAAAACTGTGTGATCATAATTTTGAACTGGTTTCTACCGGCGGGACAGCCAGGCTGCTGCAAGCATCAGGCTTGCCTGTGATCCCCATTGATCAGGTGACAGGTTATCCGGAATGTCTGGATGGACGGGTGAAAACACTGCATCCGAAGATTCACGGGGGTATCCTGGCCATCCGTGAAAATGAAACGCATATGAAGACCTTAAAGGAGCTTGAGATCACACCCATCGACCTGGTTGTGATTAATCTGTATCCTTTCAAGGAAACCATTCAGAAAGAAGGCGTCAGCCTTGATGAATGCATTGAGAACATTGATATCGGCGGGCCAGGCATGCTGCGCGCTGCTGCGAAAAACCACCGCGATGTAACGGTACTGGTGGATCCGGCCGATTATGACATTGTGCTGAGCGAACTGGCGGAGCAAGGCGAGACGACAGGCGAAACCAGATACCGGCTGGCCTGTAAGGTCTTCCAGCATACTGCCGCCTATGACGCGCTGATTGCCGGTTATCTTTCCCGTCAGCTGCCGGCTTCTGAGCTGCCGTCGCAGCTGACCCTGACCTTTGATAAAATAAGCGGACTTCGCTACGGTGAGAATCCGCATCAGTCCGCTGACTATTACCGTGATGCGCTTATGGTGCCAGGTTCGCTGCCGCAGGCCAGCCAGCTGGGCGGCAAGGAATTGTCATATAACAATCTGGCAGATACCGACGCGGCCATCGCGCTGCTGAAAGAGTTTGCCGAACCAACGGTTGTGGCGATTAAACATGCCAACCCTTGCGGTGTCGGCAGTGATAAGGATCTGCTGCGTGCCTGGGAAAAGGCGTATGCGGCGGATTCTGTCTCTATTTTCGGCGGCATTGTCGCTTATAACCGCCCTGTTGACTTAAGCGTTGCCAAAGCGACAAAAGGTGTTTTTCTGGAAGTACTGGTCGCGCCTGATTTTACGGATGACGCGCTGGCAGAACTGCAGACCAGAAAGAATTTGCGCATTTTACGCCTTCCTGATGTCGCCCGGCCGATAGAGCCAGGCAGCATGGCCTATAAACCTATTCTGGGCGGCCTGCTGGTTCAGGAGCAAGATACCTTGCTGCTCGACGAGCACCGCATGCTTGTCGCGACCGACA
>SLHU01000221.1 GCA_007135995.1 Clostridiales bacterium
AAATTCAGCCATCCTGACTTTCCTGGGAACATTAAGCTGAAAGCTTTTAATCCCTTTATTCCGCTTAACGATAAAGATAGTGGTATCCCGGCCGCGTTTTTCACGTTAGATTTTAAAAATACCACGGATGATCCGATTGATTATACCATTTGCCTTTCAGTAAACAATCCGATGCCATTCGGAACAGCCGTCAATCAATATTTTGAACAAAAGCAGCTAAAAGGCCTTCATCTTGCATCAAATGCTTATCCTTCTGACGCACCGCAATTTGGTGATCTGACTGTTGCGACAGATCATGATACTATCAGCTTTCAGGAGTACTGGTACCGCGGCAGCTGGTTTGATAATCTCGAAATTTTCTGGCGTGAGTTTTGCCAGCCTGGCAGCCTGAACAACCGAAATTATGGCCAGGCCGCATTACGGGAAAGCCATGGACAGCAAATGGGCGGAGATATGGCTTCACTGGCAGCGCATGTGAAAATCCCGGCCGGACAACGTGCACAGATCCGGTTTGTGCTGGCCTGGAGCTTCCCGAATTTTGAGCATTATTGGCAAAAAAAAGACGACTGTGCCTGCAAGGGTGACTGTGACGATCAGCCGAAGACCTGGCAAAACTATTATGCTGCCATTTTTAAATCTTCGAAAGAGAGTGCCTGTTATGCGCTGGATCACTGGGAACGGCTGTTTCAGGAAACCCGTAAATTCAAAGATATTCTTTACCGGTCAAGCATACCCGAAGTTGCTCTGGAAGCGATATCAAGCAACCTGAGCATATTAAAAACGCCGACCTGCATTCGTCTGGAGGATGGTTCCTTTTATGGCTGGGAAGGCTGTCATCCGAAATCCGGCTGCTGTGAGGGCTCCTGTACGCATGTCTGGAACTATGCGTACTCGCTGCCGTTTTTATTTCCAAAACTTGAACGCAGTATGCGGGACCTTGATTTTAAGTATAATCTGAAAGAAAGCGGTGCGATGCCATTCCGGCTGCAGCTGCCGCCTGGAAGCGATCCGTCTGAATTCAGAGCCTGCGCAGACGGGCAGTTCGGCGGTGTGATAAAAGTGTACAGAGACTGGAAGATCAGCGGAGACAACGATTGGCTGCGGCAGCTCTGGCCTGCGATCAAGAAATGCATTGCCTTTGCCTGGTCACCTGACAATGCGGATCGGTGGGATCCTGAGAAAAGAGGCGTTCTGACAGGAAGGCAGCACCATACCCTGGATATGGAGCTTTTTGGTCCCAACGCCTGGCTGACCGGTTTTTACCTGGCCGCTCTGAAAGCCGCTGCTGAAATGGCAGGCAGTCTGGATGATCCGTCCGCGAAAACCGAATATAGTAATCTTTTTGAGAAGGGACGGAAATGGGCTGACCTTCACTTGTTTAATGGTGAGTATTACCAGCAGCTGGTCGAGCTAAAGGACAAAAGTCTTCTGGACGTATATCCTGATGCTGTTGCCGACTATTGGAATAATGAATCACATGAACTTAAATACCAGATTGGTGAAGGATGCGAGATTGATCAGCTGATCGGGCAGTGGCATGCGCATCTTGTGGGGCTGGGTGATATTTTTGATCGCACACAGCGTCACAAAGCCGCGCAGTCCATGTTCAGGCATCTATTCAAGCCGGTCATGAGAGACTGCTTTAACCCCTGCCGGCTTTACTGCCTTAATGATGAAGCAGGCATGGTGATCGCTGACTGGCCGGAAGGAAAATACAAGCCAGTAGTTCCTTTGCCGTATTCTGGAGAAACGCAAAATGGATATGAGTACCAGGCTGCCATTCTGATGATCCAGGAGGGTCTGGTTGAGGAAGGCTTGACGGTTGTCAAAGCAATACGTGATCGATACGACGGTCACAAGCGCAATCCCTGGAATGAATTTGAGTGCGGCAGCAACTATGCCCGATCAATGGCCAGTTACGCCTTGCTGCTGGCGTTCAGCGGGTTTGAGTATGATCTGGCACAAGGCCTGATTGGTTTCCATCCGATTCCGATACCTGCTGATTCGGTGCTTGGTAAGATAAGAAGTACAGGCAAAAAAAGCAGAATTTTGTTCCAGACATTCTGGTCACTTGATTCTGGCTGGGGCAGCATCAGGCAGGAAAATGACCAGATCATTCTCGAACTAGTGCAAGGGTGTCTGGACATCAAGACCTTTTGTTCTTCATTGCTTTCAGGAAAAACAGTCCGCCAGGTAACGAACGGACAGGTGCTCGTCTCATTCACGCAAGAAAAAGAGCGGCTGCTGCTGGCAGAACCGGTTGAGCTGGATTCAGCGCATCAGTTGACGATCGCGTTCTGATTGATATGATACTTTAGAGCTATTTTAAAGAAATTTCGTGATATGGGTGAATCCCAGGCCGAAAAGTGTGTGTCCTGTCATCAGCCCTTCATACAACAGGAGAAATCAACCATGATAAGAAAAGTCAATCATTCAGAGATCGATAAGATCGCGGATTTTATGCACTGGGCAAACAGCCTGCCTGAGCAGTATTCAGGTTATTGTTCTGTGAACAAAGAAATCATTTTAAAAGATCTGGAACAGGGCCTGATAAATCAGACAGATCTGATTGTCGCCTCCTTCAGAGAAGGTGCTGTAGAGGGTGTCATGACAGCTCACTTCGGCAGCGATAATCAATCAGCTGACTGTTGTGGGCCTTATATAAAAAATTCCGATCTGAAGCTGGCTGAAGCTTTGTTTGAGGCTTTGCTGACACATCTGCCCAGGCCAATGGCACTTCAGTTCTTTTTTTCAGAGAAAAACCAGGTTTGTCTGGAACTGATGCAAAAACAGGGTGCAATAAACCAGGGCAGTGAGTGGATCATGGAAATGAACCGTGAACAGTTCCGGAAAATGCCGCAGGCTGATCATCTGCATGCGATTATGCCGCTAAATGATGCACAGAGACAGGATTTTGCTGATCTGCATGATACGATATTCCCAGAATCATATGTGAAGGGAAAGCAGATACTTCAAACAATGGGAACATCCAGAAAGGTCTATATCCTAGAAAAAGAAGGTATCATCAGAGGATACGGTGTGCTCAGATTTGCTGCTATGGCTAAGACGGTTGCGGCAGAAATCATTGCCGTCAGACAGGAAGATCGCGGACATGGCTATGGCAAAGATATCATGACGAAACTAATTGATGAAGCATTTCAGCAAGTTACGATCAACGCTGTAGAACTGGTTGTGGAATCAGACAATACAGCAGCGATCGGACTTTATAAAAAGCTGGGATTTACTGTAAAGACGGTCAACTGCAGCTATATGTGCCAGATGCGTGATACTTCCGGAGGATCACGATGATGGCAGGTTTTATCGGAGGACTAGCTCTTTCAGAAAAGTTCTTTTTTGAAATCGCGCAGCCCATTTTGAATAAATATGATGCAAGCCTGAAATATTCAGCCGGCCTGATCGGAGGCGGCTCTGACGTGATCGGATATGATGATGAAGTATCTGTCGACCATGACTGGGGACCCAGATTTCATCTTTTTCTGGACCCGGCTGATCTGAATCGGAAACATGAAATATATGATTATGTTGCAGATCGGCTGCCATATACTTTTAATGGTTACAGCGTTAACTTCTCTCAGCCTGATCCACTTGATGGCGGGACACGTTGTGCCCAGATGATTAACCAAGGCAAAGTCTCGCCTGTAAT
>SLHU01000190.1 GCA_007135995.1 Clostridiales bacterium
CACATATTCCCTGAACAACAGCCCACGTGCCGTGAGCAGCTCTCCGGAAGGCATCAGCCATTGACCTACCATGTAAACTTTTGTATGCCTTTCATCATGCCCGATAGATTTGGTATGTAGTGCCAGCTGACAAACGGGCAGTGATTTTTCCTTTACTTGATAAAACCTTATCGGTGGGGGTAACCAGATAAAAGTCATCTTGACAGACAATCGTTACTGCAGTATCAATCCTTGGCATTAAAACAGCTTCTGTCAGTTTGCCGCCATGCCATTGTGCATCTACCACAATATTGCCCCGCGCAACCAGTTTACTGAAGCTGCCTGTATGCCAGGAATCTGGCAGTGATGGTAAAATCTGTAACTCATCATCGTTATAGCTTTGCAGTAAGAGTTCTACCACGGCCTGCACCATGCCAATCGTGCCATCTACCTGCATTGGCTTGTCTGTATCCAGCAGTTTTGGAATATTACTGATATTGCAGCAGCTAAGAAGGTTTGGCTGACAGGAGTTTTCCAAAAGCTGGATAAACATTTCCCGCGCGTCGTTGCCTCTTTTAAGACGGGCAAGAGTTCCGGCACCCCATGCATAACCCCAGCCGTTTCTGTAGCTCTTGTCTTTCATGCGTTTATTGACAGTCATGTCTACAGCTTTAAAAAGCACCGGTTGATGTTCCGTAATATTATTGTATGGATACGCACCAATCAATTGTGATGAATGTCTGTGAGCCAGCTCTGCCTCCTTTACTTCAACAGACCACTCCAGTATCGTTCCATCAATGGCAATTTTTGTCGGTTCAATTTGCGTCAATGCGCGCTTCACTTCAGTGATATAGTTTAAATCTGCATCGAACCCGCCAAATGACTCAGTGAGAATATCAGTTGCCTGAACACAATCATTTAGCAATAGCGTAATGAGCTGAGCGTCCATTGCACTCATCTCACAAAAGGACACCATCTGCCCGTCGCTATCGTAATAAATGTTTTCCGGAGACGTTGTCACCCCCATGACCATATGGTTGTCAGTCGTTTCATCCATAAAGTCCAGAACAAATAGCGAAGCATCGCGCATAATCGGCCAGATCCGCTGCAAAAACTGTGTGTCCTTTGTGTACCGGAAATGCTCAAACATATCTGCAGCAATCCAAACACCACCCAGAAACCAGTAAGAGCAATGTGAGCCTGAATCCTGAACTGCTGTATCAGCCCAGATATCTGTGTTGTTATGCAATACAAAACCGCGGCATTTATACATGCGTCTGGCAGTAACAAGGCCAGATTCGCGAATTCGTTCAGCAAGCTGAATATAAGGTTCAATGCATTCGCTCATGTTCGCTGAATCAGCGGACCAATATGCCATTTGGAGATTAATATTGGTGGTAAATTTGCTGTCCCAGACTGGCAGAAGATCTCGGCTCCAGATCCCCTGAAGCGATGCGGGCAGATCACATTTACGACTGCAGCTGAGCAAGATATACCGGCCGTAGTGAAAAAGAAGCATAATCAGGTAATCAAAAAGCGCTTGCTCAGTCATACCTTGTTTTACACAGTCCAGTTCAGCAACTTGTTCGTTTTCGATTGCGTCAAACAGTTCATTCATAGATGGCAGAGCCTGTGAGTGCGTTGTTTCAAGATTGATGCCGGCTGATGTGTATAAGGGCTGCCACTCATCCAGGTGGTTTTGATAGCAGGCGACATAACCTTTTACACGAGCAGCGATTGCCTGGTTTATTACATGCTCTATGACGTGTTCTGTATTATAAGTGGTCGCAGCAGAAATATAAAGAACAGCTTCACTGGCTTCTTCGACAACGACTTTGTCACCTAGCAGATATGTGCGTCCATTGCTTTCTGCAAAAAGTGCACTGGCATACTCCAGACCATTTTTGCCACCACAGCTGCCGGACATGATCAGGCCATTATGCTGATGACGGAAGATATCATCCATATGTGTGCCGTAGCTAAACTGCGCCACACGCTCGCCGCGCTCAATACCAGCCGAAAAGCTGAGGACTGGCGCACTGGCTGTCAATCTGATAATCAAAGCAGATTCCGGTTGATTTGCATGGACCGTCATTCTATATGCGACATCCTCAATCATGTACTGCGTTGTTGCCGTTGCTGTTTCAAAGTCAAGCTGATGCTGATAATTAGTAATTTCACCCTGCTGATTTATAAAACTAAGTGCAACCAGACCCAGTGTTGAATAGTGACGTTGTGACTCGGGTACTCCAGTCAGTGTCAAAACTGCCAGGCGTTCTGCCTCCTGAAAGCGTTTTTCCCGAACGAGTTGTTTTATTTTCTCAATGTGAGTATGTGCGTCGGGATTGATACGATCACGCGGGCCTCCATACCACACGGTTTCTTCGTTAATCCAGATCAAGCGGTCAACAACAGCACCACTCACCATTGCGCCAAGCCGGCCTGTGCCAATCGGTAAAGCCTGATCGTATCTGTTGCTCGGTCGGTCAAATGTCAATCCGTATTTCATGTCTTACCATCCTTTGTTTTGTGTCATCCAGTCAAATACCAGCAACAGTATGCTAGTCGCATCAAAAAGCGTGTTAAGCGAACTTTTGTTTTTAATGCCAATTGAGAAAAAAGATCATTGGCATTTTATTCAGTTCAAAAGGGAAACAGCCTTTTCAGCTCGGCATCATCAGGCTGAAAACCATATTCACTTAGCTGAAACGCTTCTGAAAATCGTACAAGATGGCCTTGTGAAGCACCATAACGTTCAATCAGCTGTTCTCTGTATAAGTTTGATGTCTCAGCCATCCTGGCTTCACCAAATATACCTGACCTCTTTTCCTGAAATGATTCAGGCAGCAGTAAACTATTCTTTTGATTCTCAAAGTCAGCAATGGTCGGTGTTCTTAACCACTCCATTCGTTCAGAAGAATCATCTGGCACTTCATCAAGCCGGTGATTCGTGTAAGGCAGCCACTCATAAACTTGAGAAACATGACAATCCAGCATTTCAAACTTCTTATCAATCACATCATCAATATCTATAATGATATCAGGGTTAAAACTCGGATTGTGAAACCGATCGTAAAAAAATCCGATTACCGGCATATCATCCATTGGTTTTGTATCAGGACAAATGTTAGGAACAATCAATAAATAAGATGCATCCTGGACCAGAAGACTCGTCTGACGATGGTCTGCATGATAATCGTTTGGACGAGATGTCAAAATCAAATCCGGGTTAAAAAGCCGGATACATTGAATCAACTGCCGACGAGAGTCTAGATCTGCCATTATCTCGCCGTCTTTCATACCTAAAATCACATACTCAATTCCAGCCAGATCAGCAACCTTTTGCGCCTCCATCTTTCTTCTGTCAGCAAGCTCTTCTGGTTTCATCTGATGATGTCCCGCACTGCCGTCACTTATCGAGACGAACTGAACCATGTGGCCCATCTGAGCATATTTCAGCGCTACACCGCCGCATCGAAAATCACAATCATCAGGATGAGCGCCAATCATCATAATGCGAAGTTTATCCTTTTCCATATAACCAGCACACTCCAAACTTTTTTTTTACAAACCAAACATCCAAGCCATCAAAAAACAGCATTTCACGACTAACACCAATTATAACCCAAAAAAAGAACTATGCAAAAACACAATTGGTGCCAGACACAAGTTTTGGTGC
>SLHU01000109.1 GCA_007135995.1 Clostridiales bacterium
ATTGGAAGGCATTGGCCTTTATGATGCCCGGACGATGAGTGAGACAGCTGCTACACTTGGCATCACGACGGGCACACTGACAGTTGCGGTTGACCGCCTTGTCCGCAAAGGGTATGTTGCGCGCCGCCGGGATTCAGAAGACCGGCGTGTTGTCAGAATCAGTTTGACGAAAAAGGGAAAACTTGCATACAGAATGCATAATAAATTTCACACCCTTCTGGTAGACAGGCTCATTCATCCGCTGGAAGAAAAACAGCGACAGGTTTTACTCGATACACTGATGGCTATTTCAAGTTTTGTCGGCGAGCAATACCATCGTTACAATACGTCCGATCAGCAGGAGGATTAAAATGGCGGAGCATCAGAAAACAGAAGATATACAAAAAAAAGTAATGATGACAATTGCAGAGCTGGCAGGTGTTGGTCAGGAAGAGCTGACCCCCGCTACATCACTCATGCACGATCTTAATCTTGATTCACTCGCTTTGTTTGAAATCGTGATTGAGCTGGAAACCTTCTACAATCTCCGCATTTCTGATGAAGAAATTGAAGCGTTGAAAACGATCAAGGAAATAACTGACTTTATCGATGAGCAGCTCAGGCGCGGGAAAATGCCTGGCATCAAGGAATCATAGCAGGTGTTACATGCAGAAAACAGAGGGTAAAAAGTACTATCCGGTTCGGTCGTTTGAAAATCTGCGCGAGATGCTTGAACAATCTGTATCCCTGTACAAAGATCAGCCGGCGTTTCGTTTCCGCCAGTCACCTGCTGCTGACGACATTCAGACCAGATCGTATCAAAATTTTCTGTCTGACTGCCGCGCGGTTGGCACAAGTCTGCTGAGGCTTAACTTGAAGGGCAGCCGCATCGCCGTTGTTGGTGCAAATTCTTATGCCTGGTGTGTTGCTCATGCGGCTGTTATCAATGGTGCCGGTGTAGTGGTGCCTATCGACAGTATGCTGCCGCAAGATGAACTGATCGATCTGTTGTCCAGAGGCAAGGTTGAAGCTGTGTTTTATGATGCCGGCTACCAGCTGATCGCGAATGCCGCTGCCGAAAAGCTGTCACAGCTGAGGTTTTGCATCTGTCTGCGGCCGGCGCTGGTTAAAAAAGATGAGTTGCCTTCATGGCAAAATGACATGCTTGATGATGCCGGCCGATCTGAACTGGATGCGGACGTAAAAAGCACAAAGCCTTCAACCGCAGCTTTTCTTTCATTCGACACCTGCCTTGAAAGCGGTTATCAGGCTGTCGGCCGGGGAGACGCGTCGTACAGTGACATAACGATTGACGCAGATGCCCTCGCCAGTCTCTTGTTTACTTCCGGAACAACAAGCGAGGCAAAAGCAGTGATGCTCAGCCATCGGAATATATGTGCCAATATACGCGGCCTGGCCGGTGTGGTTTCATTACCGCCGGGTATTCGCATGCTATCTGTCCTGCCCCTCCACCATACCTTTGAAAATACATGCGGACTCTATATGGCCCTTTATGTGGGTGCCCAGATTCACGAGAGTGACGGGCTGCGTTATATTCAGAAAAACATGAACGAATACAAAATTGAGATGGTGATCGGAGTCCCGCTGCTGTTTAGCAATTTTTACAGCAAGGTTCAGTCAGCGCTCAAAAAAAGCGGAAAAGATAAGCTGGTAAACCGCCTGATCCCTGTAACACAAGTGCTGAGAAAAGCAGGAATAGATCTGCGCAGAATCATCTACAAGCAGATTCTGGATGCGTTCGGCGGTCACTTCAGATTAGGTATCTGCGGTGCGGCGCCGGTAGATCCCGACATGCTCCGATTTTTTGATGCTGTCGGAATCAGGATCCTTGAAGGATATGGCCTGACTGAAGCCTCTCCCGTGATCAGCGGCTGCAATACAAAGGTGTTTGCTCCAGGGACAGTCGGGGAACCTCTTTATGGTGTTACCGTAGCTGTTCTGGCCGACAAGCCGGGTGAACCCGGAGAAATTCTGGCTAAAGGCGAAAGCATTATGCTTGGCTACTATGAGAATCCAGAGGCAACCGCTGAAGCGATCGATTCAGACGGATGGCTGCATACGGGCGATATGGGTCTGATTGATCCGAAGTCAGGGCTGCTTAAAATTACCGGGCGGCTAAAGTCGATGATTGTTCTGAA
Organism: Clostridiales bacterium; assembly: GCA_007135995.1. Lineage (GTDB taxonomy): Bacteria > Bacillota > Clostridia > Saccharofermentanales > UBA5734 > SLHU01. Next base: position 2,139 of record SLHU01000109.1, read on the forward strand.
AACCGGCAAGAAAGTGTTCCCTGAAGAAATTGAACATTTGATCGGGCAGCATGACTATATTAAAGAATCGCTGGTCTGGGGAGAAGATGATGAATCAGGTGATGTCGTAATCAGCGCGAAGTTTGTGATCGATAAAGAAGCGCTCGAACAGTCTGACCCGCTCGCACTCGATGAAAAAACCCTGCAGGAGCGCTTGAATACGATGATCAGTGAGATCAACAGCAAAATGCCTTCATTTAAAAGCATCCGGCAATATGTATATAGTTTTCAGGAAATGGTTAAGACAACAACCAGAAAAGTGAAGCGGCCGGTTGAGATTGAAAAAATGAAACGGATGATGGAAGATAAAAGACTGCAGTGGCGGCAGCTGACCGGCAGAAACATAGATCAGCTTGAAGAGGATGTACAGCCTGAAAAGGATCAAAGGCCTGAATCAGATCAGGACCATTAAGCCCTCATCGCCTCTGGAATGTCTTTGGCATGGTCAGAGCCAGTCAAATGAACGCAGCAGGGCCGACAGCGGTCAATATGAAAAAAGAAGGATCAACGGTGATATGATGATCAGTCAAAAGCAGCTTCCAGATCCCGGACACTTTGTGTTCATTGTGAATCCATATGCGGGTCTGCGCCACAGCCAGAAAATGGTTAGTCAGATTGAACTGTCTATGAAAAAAGATCCGCGGATCACCTATGAAGTGATTTTGACCGAAAAAACAGGCCATGCCGGGCTGATTGCCGAAGCGGCCGGTAAGCGATACCAGGAGAACGCGGTCATTTTCGCCTGCGGCGGAGATGGAACCGCGAACGAGGTTGTCAATGGTCTTTATGGAACAAAGTCTGTGATGGGCATACTGCCGATAGGAACCTCAAACGATTTTTGCAAAAATGCTCTGAGCACATTAAATCTTGACGAGTTGATTGAAAGACTGCCGCAGCCGCTGATCAAGCCAATCGACCTGGTCTCATTCAACGATCGCATTTGCATCAATATTCTCTCGCTTGGCCTTGACAGTATCGTCCAGGAGCATGCGACAAAGTACTATCGCAAATTGCGTCTGCCAGGCTCCCTGCTCTATTTAATCTCAATCGTATCAGCACTTTTCACTCAGAAAGTGTTCAAGATGCGTTATGAACTGAAAATTATCAATAAAGAAGGAAAAGAGGACACCATCACGTCAGACAGCAGCTTTATTCTGGCTGCGATTTGTAATGGGCAGTATTACGGCGGCGGATTCAATCCAGCGCCTGGAGCCATACTTGATGACGGCCGCCTGGATGTCTGTATCGTTGATGCGCTGCCGTTGCTTAAAATGCTCAACCTGATTCCCAAATATAAAAAAGGAACGCATATCAGCTCACCAGCTGTGAAGACATTCTCCGCTGTCAGCGGCCGGATCACCGCCAGCGGCAAGCCGCTGCCGGGGAACGCTGACGGAGAACTGTTCCGGGAAAAAGACGTGTCATTCAAGATTCTGAAGCAGGCTTTGCCATTCGCGTTCTATTGATCATCAGCAGGCATTACCGGCGTTCTATTGATCATCAGCAGGCATTACCGGCGCTCTGGGTACACGCTTGGTCTTATAGCAGTTTTCCATCCAGGTTGTCAGCGCTTGTGTCATGTCCCGGGCTTTTTCGAAATCAGCCGGGTAAAGCGGACTGCCAAACCGGATAAAAACCTGGCGTTTTTTGCCTGTGACGGGATCACGCGGCTGAGGCCTTTTCATATGGCGGTTAAAAACTTCATATCCGCCGTCTATGAAGACAGGTACCAGAGGCACTTTGCTTTTGAGTGCTATATAGGCGGCGCCGTCTTTCATCTCGCCTAGCTGTCCGTCCATGCTGCGCGTACCCTCCGGATGAACCAGCAGGATATTCCCTTCATCCACCTTTTTTTTGGCGAGAATCAGGCCGCGTATAGGGTTGCCGAACCGGTCTATGGCAATACCGCGGCCGACCTTGACAATCAGCCGGCCAATCAAGCCATGCTGGTCTTCAAGGTCTTTGGCCGCTATGCAGCTCATGTGCTTGAAATGACCGGCCGGAAGATAGGTGCCAATCCACATGCCGTCAACATAGGTTTCATGATTCGCAGCGATCACATACGGTGTTTTTTTGGGAATCAGTTCTGTTCCTTCTGCCTTGAGGCTGATCAGCAAGCGTGACGCTGCCATGCCAAGTGTATAAGTGATATATCCAATCACACCGCGCTTGACAGGGTATTTTTCTGTCAGAGCCGCTGTCGGATTATTTTGATGCTTTTTTGCGGTTTTCCCATTGCTTAATGTGGTATTCAATCAATTCGCCTCCAAAGGTCTCTAAGGAAATGGCATTTGTGCCATCTATTTGAAGGATATCATAAACACAGGGAAAATACGATAGGCCTTTGATATACTGGAAGCGTCAGTATGTTCATCGTGTTCTGACTAATTACCCCGCCTGACTTTCAAAGGAGCTTGATATGGCACAGCTAATGTATGGCATGAAACGAGCAGCACTGCGAACCTTTTGTCTGGAGCAGGTCGCCAGGCATATGAGCGCATGGCCGGAGCAGCGTGCGCTGCTGATTGTTCCTGAGCAAAGTAAAATGGACATGGAGAGAGACTTGCTGGATAAGGCCGGAGGCAGCCTGATGCTGGCGGAGGTTTTAAGCTTCAGGCGTCTTGCCTGGCGCCTGCTCAGTGAGATCGGCGCTCAGCCAAGACAAAGCGCTGACAGCATTGGACAGGCGATCATACTGAGGCGCATCTGCAAACAAGAAAAAAGTCAGCTTCACTATTTTGCATCGCTTGCAGATCGTCCCGGTTTCATTAAGAACATTGCATCGGTTATGGGTGACCTGAAACGATATCAAATTGATCCGGAAGCACTGAAAAACGCGGCAAAACAATGTATAGATGTAAGCCTGTCACGAAAAATGTCTGATTTTGGCGTTGTCCTGCAGGCTTATCAGCAGATATTAAGTGAGTCCGGATTAAGTGACGCTGAAGATGACCTGAACGAATTATCTGACGTTCTGCGAAAATTATCAGCGGGGAATCAGAGACATGGCTGGCCTTTGTCAAGACTTTCATGGCTTAGAAACTGCCGGGTGTGGGTCAGCGGATTTGCCGAGCTGCGCGCGTTTACCCCGCAGGAACTGTCGATTTTAAAGTCACTCAACAGTATCTGCGATCAGGTTGTGATCACAGCAGCCGCTGATTTCAGCCCGCAGTCAAAAAGCGATATAGAAGCAGGGCCTGATTTTTTCCTGCCTGGCAGAAAAACAATCTGGCAGATTCAGGCTGGATTGCCAGTCACACGCATTCAAAAGCTGGCTGATCATGAAGATGGAGATAAAGACTGCGAAAACAGTTTGCCGGCCTTGAAGCTCTCAGAGGAGCTGCTGTATGATGATCAGCGCGAAGAAGACGGACAGCCGCTGCGCCGGCAAACAGGCGGTCAGCGAAAACATGAAGATCAAGGCTCTGATGAAACAAGCTGCCGTCAATGGCTTCAGCTGATACAGGCGCTGGATACAGATCAGGAAGTTAACTGGGCAGCGGGTGAAATTAAGCGGCTGGTTCAATGTGAAGGATATCGCTACCGTGATCTGGTTATTGCTGCCAGCAATATGCCAATGTATGCCGGCAGTTTCAAGGCTGCCTGCCGCCTGTATGGTATACCGCTTTTTCTGGATGCGGAACGCGCATTGTCCGGTTCAGTGCTGCTTCGCTTCGTACTGAGTCTGCTGGATATCTCTGTGAGCAACTGGCATCGGCATCCTGTCATGAACTGCCTTAGAACAGGGTTGCTGACAGATGATATGCGGGCAGTAGATCGTCTTGAAAACCATGCACTTGCCTGGGGCTTATTCAGGGGGGACAGGATTTTCAGCAAGCAGTATGACCGTGTTGACGGCGCGGATGCTGACTGGCCAGCCTGGCGGGAAAAACTGCTTTTTCCGCTTAAAAAGCTGCTGGATACATTGAAATCAGCCGTAGGCGGACCGGAGAAATGCGTGATTTTGCAGCGCTTTTTGATTGATATCAATATTCCGGCGATTCTGGAACAGAAAATCAGCAGCCTGACTGAAGATAATGAACTGGAAGAGGCTACAGCTCTGGCGCAGTCATGGCAGGAACTGGATCGTATTTTTCGTCAGATGGCTTTACTAAGTGATCAAAAGCCAATGGGCCTTAAGTCTTTCAGGGACTATCTGGCAGCTGCCATCGATAGTGTGCAGACTGGCGCCATTCCGACAGCGGTCGACCAGATTAGCTTTGGTGATCTGCGGCACGGACTGCTCAGACAGCCCAAAGTGATTATTCTGCTTGGCACGGCTGCGGGCCAGTTCCCGCCAGGCTGGCCGCCCGAGGGATTGCTGAAAGATAAGGAAAGAGAACAGATAGCCTTTCAGCTTGACTGTGATCTGCCCAGCCATACACGCGATCAGGCGTTTGCCGATCAGTTTATGATTTATACGCTGTTGACTTTGCCTGAAGAAAAACTGATTTTGACCTGCGCCGGTAAGGAACCCTCTCCCTGGTTTCGCCGGCTGGCCGAGCGTTTTCCTGCCTGTCTGAACAAACTGACTCCGCTGCCTGGACTTGACGATGTGAGGCTGAACGCTCCGGAACCGGCTTTGTCATATTGGCTGATGAATGCTGCTGCAGGAAATCGCCGGAGCGATGAAGGCTGGCATGTTCTGGGGCAATTGCTCCGTAACAGCTGCTGCTCAGAAGCCCAATCACCCGATCTGCTGCTGGCTGCCGGCGGTCAGCTGTTAAGACCGGACGCGTCTTTATCATCCTCTGACCTGCTTGCCGGTTCCGACGGCAGCATCACCATGAGCGTGTCACAGCTTGAACAATACGCAGGCTGTCCGTTCCGGCATCTGGGTCTCTCACTGCTTCGCCTGCAGGAACGAACTGTATGGGAACCCCAGGCGCATGAAACAGGCATTTTGCTGCATGGTATAGCGGAACTGGCTATGCGCGAACTGAAACATGACCTTATGAAGATAGACGGGCGTGACGGCGGACAGTTCAAAGCGCTGATTGCTGCCTGGCTGCAAAAAGATATGGAACAGGAAGCCCTGCGATGGATGGACAAGTCAGCCAGCCAGCTGCCTTTCAATCCTTTTAATGAACGCGGACTGCGTGCGTCAGTTGGCAGAAGAGCAGGGCAAATAGCCTCAGCATCGCTGGAAGCGATTCTGACCCAGCTCAACGATCAATCCTATCAGCCGGAAGCCGTTGAGTTTGTTTTTGGTCCGCAGCATCCCTGCCGTTATGTCATCAGGCCCGCGGGTATGCCGGAGATCGCATTCAGAGGAGTCATTGATCGTGTTGACTGCCAGGATGATGAGCAGCAAAAGCTGTTCAGAATCATCGACTACAAGAGCGGTTCGAAAACAATTGATTACGATCTTCTTTATCATGGACTTGATCTGCAGCTGCCGATTTATCTGGATGCTTTCCAGACCAGTCATCCTGAATGGCAGGCGGCTTCAGCCGGGTACTTTCACTTCGACCGCCCTTTGATCCGCCTGGAGCAAGCTCAGGATTATCAGCCTGCCGAGGTCGCTGATAAAATCAGTAAAACTTTCAGCCTAAAATGCTTTCAGGAAGAACCCGCCGTCATGAGACAGTTCAGACTGCATGCCCGCAGCAAAGCCATACAGTGGACAACCTCAATGCTGCGAGGCCAGTATCAGGCGTCTCCTGCCCGTCTTCCCGGCAAGAAACCTGTCTGTACATGGTGTCATTTGCGGGCAGTCTGCGGATTTGATTCAAGAGACGGCGCTTATCGCTGGCTGAAACCCGTTGACCAGATAGAGGAATTATCTGGTTCAGGCAAAAAAAGCAAGTTTATCAACTGCCTTAGTCAATACACGGAGGAAGATGCATGAGCGAAAAAACAAATGACAGCCGCTTGAATCAGGTCAATGGCCAGACTGACTTTCAGCATACGCCTGAACAAAAACGGATCATTGACGCTGAAGTGGGCAATATGCTTGTGTCGGCTGCAGCCGGGTCCGGCAAAACCGCGGTTCTGACAGATCGAATTGTCAGCAGACTGATCAGCGGCGAAGTCGATATCCGCCAGCTGCTGGTGATGACTTTCACAGACGCTGCGGCAGGGGAAATGAAAATACGTATCGAAAAAAAGCTATATGCCGCTTTGAGAACAGAAACTTCACGAGAAAAACGACAGTGGATCAACAGGCAGATTTCCTGGCTTCCAGGTGCTTCAGTATCAACGATTCATGCATTTTGCCTGCGTGTTATCAAGGATTTTGTCCATTTGCTCAAAGACGACCAGGGGCAGCCTTTACTGGATGCGTCTTTTTCGGTTGATGATGGTATTGAGGCCGAGCTTTTGCTTGAACAAAGCCTGGCGATGTATCTTCAGCAGATATATGAGCAGATCGATCAAAAAGCAGACGCAGGAAAAAGACCGCACAATGTGCTGCAGGAAGAACGCGTAGCATCAGGAGACCAGGTGCCTGGCGCTGCAGCCAAGCCAGACGCAGCCAAGCAGCCGTTCGCGATGCGTGATTCTTCAAAACAGGCAGACCATGATACAGGCACTCAGATGGAGGAAATGCTGCTGACAGCGCCTGCCAGCCAGATGACTGACGCATGGATCGCTGCATTCTACAGGCTGATGGACGGGTTTGGCGGCAGCCGGACTGATCAGCCCGTCAGAGACTTGATCATCCGTCAATATCATTACCTGCGCAGTCTTCCCGACTACCAGGCATTGATCACCCGTCAGTTATCCGATTTAGAGCGGTCCTCAGTGTCGTTTTCTGACAGCACGTATGCACGATCATTATTTGAGATGCTGCGGCTGCGTCTTGAACGTGCAGGACCAGCAGCACAAGATATTGAAGCGCTTTTTTCATCAGGTGTGCCCATTCGCTTCATTGCTGATCCTGACCGGAACGAGCAGTATCTGGAGCAATATCAGCGGGTGATTAAAGGGATCAAGCAGATTGAGTCGATCCTGAAACAGCCTGATCCGCAGTGGGATGCGGTCGCTGAAGTAGGTTGCGAATGGAATTCTTTGGCGCTTCCGCGTGCAAACCGGCATGACAAGCCTGAAAAAAAGACGGTGATGTCACTGTTCAACCAGTTTGTCGCTGAGCTGGTCTATTTTGTGTCAGGTTCATGCCGAACGGACAAATACCAGCAGCATTTTGTGTTTGACTCAAAGCCGGTTTTTACGGTCACGGAAGCAGAAATGTGCCAGGACATCAAGGAGATGCTGCCCGTCATACAAGTTTTTTACAGTCTGGTTCTTGGACTGGATGACACTTACAGAGAAAATAAAAGGTCACAGGGATTTATTGACTTCGCAGATTTCGAGCATCTGGCACTGGCGCTGCTCCGCTTCGATGAAGTAAGAAATTATTATCTGGACCAATACCGCGAGATATATATCGATGAGTATCAGGATACAAGCAGTATTCAGGAAGCTGTGATTCAGTCTGTCAGCCGGCAAAACTGCGTGATGGTGGGGGATCTTAAGCAGAGCATCTATCGATTCAGGCATGCCAGACCACAAATTTTCAAAACGAAGGCAGATTCATTCAGATGCTCTGAGCAAGGTTTGCTGATTGAGCTGAACAGGAATTTCCGCAGCGTGGAAAATGTGCTGCTGACTATAAATCATATTTTTGAACAACTTATGTCGCAGGGTGCCGGTGAAATAGATTACGATGAACGCCAGGCACTGATTCCGCATCGCCGGCAGGAAAACAGTGAAGCGCAATCAGCCCACCTGCTGATTTTAGATGATGAAAATACGGATTTGGATGATGATACGGATCAGGCTAAAATCGATGAGCAAATTCAGGAGGGTCATGACGGCACGGATAGCCGGCTGTCCGGTTATCAAGGCCGGCGGAAAGACAGGAGCGGGACAAACGAGCAGGCCTGGGAACAAGCAAATGTTTATGAAAAAGAGACATTGCTGGCAGCAGCAGAAATGATCCGCTTAAGAGAAAAAAACAGCGCTTCATGGTCGGATTTCGCTCTTTTATGCCGCACCCGGCATATGATGCAGTCAGCAGCTGCGATCCTTCAGGAACTGGACCTGCCAGTTCTGGAAGGCGCCGATGCGCAGCGATTTGACATTCCTGAGCTGCGGCTGGCAGAAGCGATGATTTATCTTTGCGATAATGCTAAACAAGATTTACCGCTTGCTGCAGTGATGCGGTCGAGTTTGCCCGGCATGTCTTTTTCTGATGATGAACTGGCAAAAATAAAAACTGAAGCAAAGCAGATTAAAAAGGCGCTGCCACAGCCGGCGCGGCAGCCTGACTATTTCCACCAGGCAGTCAGCTGGTACCAGGAAAACGGACGCGACAAAACCCTGGCAAAGAAACTAAATCAATTCTGCAGCTGGCTGAACGAATGGCGCCAGCGGGCCGTTTATATGCGTGTAGATGAATGGCTCAGGCTTCTGATGAGCAAAACGCAGCTGATCAGCCGTCTATCTGCCGGAAGCGGCGGCGCTTTCAAGACCGGGGTCATGACACAGCTGATTTCTCTGGCGAGTTCATTTGAGCAGCATCAGCGGCGCGGGCTTCATCATTTTTCCCGCTATCTTGAAAGCCTGCGCCAGAAAGAAAAGCTTGGCAGCTTTTTTACACAAGAGACACATGAGGCTGAAGGGATCAGAGTCATGACCATTCACGGCAGCAAAGGCCTGGAGTTTCCGGTTGTGTTTCTGATCGGAAGCCAGTACCGGATTGTACCTCGCGAACCTCAGGAATCGCTGTTGATCAGTGAGCATATCGGTATCGGGTTTGACTATGTGGATCCTGTACGAAAGATACGATATGCCTCTCACCCCAAACTGGCAATGCTGGCGCATATAAAAGCCAGCGGCATGGCTGAAGAACTGCGGCTGTTCTACGTTGCCCTGACGCGCGCCAGAGATCAGTTTTATATAACTGCTGTCAGCAGTCTGAAGGACAACGCGAAACGAGAACGATATGAATCCCTCATCAGCCAGGCACGGCAGGTCACGAGCAGGAACCTGCCGGATCACGTGGTTCTTTCCTGCAGGTCTTATCTTGAATGGCTGCTGCTCGTATTTGCGAGAGGCAGCGAGGCGGATGCCTTTATGGATCCGCAGCTGCCGGTAAAGACACAGCAAGAAACGGGCGGCATGTCACGATGGGACATCCGCCGCGTTTCCTGGTCAGTGCTTACTCAGTCGCTTGATCATATTATGAGCAAACCGGATGAAAAGGATCTGATCCAATCATGTGCAAAGATGCCGCCTGCAACACAGGCAAGTCATGATGCAGGTGTTGGTGTGTCTAAGCGATCTCTTCTGCAGCCTGACAGGCACGAGCAGACGAAGTCTTCGCCGCAGTCTGGCAGGCACGAGCAGGCGGTATCTTCGCTGAAGACATTGGCAGGTGAGCTTGAGCAGCGAATCACCTCCGGGTATCGTTATAGCGCCGCAACCCGTGCGCCCGTTAAACTTACTGTTAGCGAAATAAAGCGGCTCGAACAGCAACAGCTGGAAGAAGAACCGCTGCAAAATAAGGCTTATCAGTGGCTTGATCAAAAAGGACAGCCACAAAAAATTCCGGATATCTATGATTTGCGCGGGATTAACCAAACACTGCAGATTTCAGACCTTCAGTCAGCCAACTCGCTTACGGCGTCTTCACGGTCAGCAAAAACGCCTGTGAGGCAGAAAGCCGGCGGCGCAGCGATCGGCACCTTGCTGCATCATGTTTTTCGTTATCTGAATCTGCCTTCGCTTTGTGAAGAGAACGGGCCCCGGGTTTTGGATCAGCATCTGGACCAGATGCTGCAAATGAACCTTCTTACCAGCGACGAGCATACTGCCTTGAGCCGGTGGCAACCTGACATCTGGGCATTTGTCTGTTCCGGCCTGGCCGCTGAGATGCGTCAGGCAGCATCACGCAAGAAGGGCGATTTGTACCAGGAAATGCCTTTCACGCTTGCCGTACCTGTACAGGAGATCTATCCTGATCAGGAAGGATTTGCCCGGTCTGACCGGGTCCTGATCCAGGGGATGATTGATTGCTGGTTTAAAACAGGCAGCGAGATAACACTGGTTGATTTTAAGTCAGATAAAATAACCGGATCTGAGGCTGTAATCGCCCAGGTGCTCAGAGAGCGATACAGACTGCAGCTGAAGTGGTATGCAAGAGCACTGGAAACCAGCCTGGGGCAGTCCCCCGGACGGTGCATCATCTGGCATATCAGGAGCCGCAGGGCGTACCTGGTTTAATCAGGACAGCTGGATATATATCCGGTTATACAATAGCCATACGAAGTCAAAGTTGTTTTTTTATAATGGTTCGATTACGCCAGAGACACCATCCCGGCACCGAAATCAGAACAAGGATGCCGCCTGCCATTGATAAAAGTCCGGGCAGCTCTCTCTGAATGAGAAAAACCAATATCGGGTTGAAAAGAGGCTCAATAACTGGAATCAGGATCAATTCCAGTGCTGTGACATGCGGCAGCGCGTACTGGTACAAAAGATAAGCTGCACCTACCTGAAAGATCCCCAGCAGCAGCAGTCCCATTAAGTCCGCAGCCGAGGGAACCTGGTTTTGCAGTACCGGCAAAGACACCAGAAAGCAGAAAAAATTACCAAACACCATAATTGAAACAGGTGAGCAGCCGCTTCTGATGGATTGGTGCATCCAGACCGCCTGCAAAGCAAAAAGTATACCGGAGGATAATCCAAACAGATTTCCGGCCATCGCACCTGGGTAAACAGGCCAGTGGAGTGCTTCGTAAAAAAACAGAAACAGACCTGCGGAGATTACCGCCAAAACAGCGATATCTGGTTTTTGTGGTCTGAGTTTGTAAAAGAGCCAGCTGAACAGGCTGACGAACACAGGTGCTGTATACTGCAGCAATACCGCATTTGCAGCTGTTGTCAGCCCGGTCGCCATTGTGAAGCTGGTCAGCGTACCCGCATAGGCCAAAGCAGCGCCCCAGAATACAGGCCTGGCAACAGGTTTGGGCCTGCCGCCGACTGCCAGAAGAAAAAACATCGCGATCAGGCTGCGCCATCCGGAAATTGCCAGCGGTTCAAGTGCAACACTTTTTATTAAAAAGCCGCCGCTGCTCCAGAGCACTGCGCAGCCAATCAGGGCTGCAATCGCTTTATGCCTGGTACTGAAATGTGTCATCATTTTTCTCCGGAATGCTGATGAGAACGATTCGTATCAGGACAGTTCTGTCTGCTGTCTGCAGGATTGCCGCAGGCTGGCTGATCACATGCAGATGCCGGCGAAGGTTCAGAAGGCTCAGTAGTCGGCTCGGTGTCTGCTCTTTGCTTATCCGGCTGCTTTGCCGCTGTTTTCCGGATGGCCTGCTGTCGTCTGACTGCACGTGAGCCGGCGGCCTTTTTTTTCTTTCTCAAATCTGCAAAAAAATGCCTGATGATCTGGCCGCATAACAGTGATTCAACACCGCCTGTTACCTGCACCTGATGGTTTTGACGGATAGCGAAAATATTCGTGATTGAGCCGGCCGCACCTGCTTTTGGATCGTATGCA
>SLHU01000367.1 GCA_007135995.1 Clostridiales bacterium
TAATATGGCAACTCAAGCTGTTGATCATGCCAGAAGATCAGAGCTGAATCTCATCCTGGAGCGGTATCGTGCTTATGCCGGTGAAGATGGATGTGCCCGTATTCAGGCTGCTTTTGATTATGCTGTCCAGGCCCATGAAACACAAAGAAGGGCAACAGGTGAGCCTTATATTATCCATCCTCTGGCGGTGGCGGAAATCCTTACTGAGCTTGAGGTTGATTCGGATACCCTGGTGGCATCGCTGCTTCACGATACGGTTGAGGACACCAGAATATCGCTTGAAGATGTTACAGAGCATTTCGGCGAGGATGTAGCCAGTCTGGTTGATGGTGTCACTAAACTGAGCCGGATACCCTATTCATCAAAAGAGGAGATCCAGGCAGAAAATTTCCGCAAAATGTTTCTGGCCATGGCGAAGGACATAAGAGTTGTCCTGATCAAGCTGGCAGACCGTCTGCACAATATGCGCACGATGCGGCATATGGCTTTCGAGAAGCAACAGGAAAAAGCCCGTGAGACCCTCGATATTTACGCGCCGCTTGCACATCGGCTTGGTATCTACAAGATTAAATGGGAACTTGAAGACTTATGTCTTCGATATATTGACAGTGATGCATACTATGAGCTGGTTGGTTCAATATCACAAAAACGTTCAGAACGGGAACTCTATCTTGAAGAAATTGTTATCCAGCTGCAGACGAAAATAAAAGAGATGGGTATTGAGGCTGAAATAGAAGGCCGACCTAAGCATTTCTACAGTATATATCGGAAAATGCACCGGCAGGATAAAAGTCTGGATCAGATCTATGATCTTTTCGCTACACGGATCATCGTCAGTACAGTTGCGGATTGCTATGCTGTGCTTGGACTGGTTCATGAGCTGTATAAACCGATGCCGGGAAGATTCAAAGATTATATCGCCATGCCTAAACCCAACATGTATCAGTCACTTCATTCTACAGTCATCGGACCGAAAGGGATTCCGTTTGAAGTGCAGATCCGAACCGTTGCGATGCATAGGACTGCTGAATATGGCATTGCGGCACACTGGAAATATAAAGAGGGTGCCGGCGGCAGAAATAAAAGTGAACAGACAGAAGAAAATAAACTGGCGTGGCTCAGGCAGTTGCTGGAATGGCAGAAAGAAATGCGTGATGCCGGCGAGTTCATGGAGTCACTGAAAACCGGACTTGTTGCCGATGAAGTGTTTGTTTTTACGCCGAAAGGTGATGTTAAGTCGCTGCCGGCTGGATCTGTTCCAATTGATTTTGCCTATATTATTCACAGTGGTATTGGTAATCGTATGTATGGCGCGAAGGTAAACGGGCGGATTGTACCTCTGACATATGAACTTCAAAACGGTGATATTGTTGATATTCTCACTTCCGATAAAGTACAAGGACCAAGCAGAGACTGGTTGAAAATTGTAAAAAGCACATCCGCAAGGAGTAAAATCAGCCAGTGGTTTAAAAAAGAGATGCGCGATGAGAATGTTTCGCGCGGACGTGAGATTGTTGAGCGGGAGATCAAAAAGACTGGATTTACCCCTGCACAGCTGCTTAAAACCGATGATCTTGATAAGATTTTCAAACGTTATACCTTGCATACGCTCGATGATCTGTACGCAGCTATTGGCTACGGTGGCATTTCTGCTGGAAAAATTGTTCCGCGGCTAAGAGATGCTTATATCAGAAGTCTGCCTGAAGATGAAAGACTCAAGCTTGGCTACAGGGTAACCCCCACTGGTCAGCTTGTCTTCAGTCCGAAAAGCACATCCGAGAATGATGAGAGCATTCAGACACTCCCGCGCCAGAAAAGCAGTAAAAAGAGACCGCAGCCGTCGCGCCATGACCACGGTGTGACCGTCAAAGGTATTGAAAATTGCCTGGTCAGATTATCGAGATGCTGCAGTCCGGTACCCGGTGATAAAATCATCGGGTATGTGACGAGAGGCAAAGGCGTTGCGGTTCACAGGACAGATTGTCCTAATATCCGTCATCTGATGCAGGCAGCAAACCGGTCTGGAAATGATGCGGAGAAAGCATCGCGGCTCATTGATGTTGCCTGGGACCAGGATGATCATCAGACAACGTACCAGGTAGAACTGAAAATTCTCGCTAGAGATCGGAGACATCTGCTGGCAGATGTATCTAACGCGATTGCCGAAGAAAAAGTTTCAATTATTTCCGGACAGATGACTGCCATGAAAGATGTCACGGCGACTCTGGTTATGACGATTGAAGTATCCAGTCAGAGCCAGTTCGACCGGGTGATGGGCCGGATTAAAGCTGTGCGTGATGTGATTGACGTCATTCGCGGCCACTAGTTTTCTGATAAAGTGCTGTTGTGACAAGAGTCGCGCAAAATAATACAATTCAGGACAAAATAGTTGCATAATTACCCATTCGACTATTATAGAATAAAGCGTAAGGCAGGTGAAGGTTTATTGATTAAAGAAACTGCGGCATCAATGGACGGTGATGAAGTCTGGCAGGACATCTTCAAAGCCTGCGAATATTATATGTTGTCATGTCAGGTTGGATGCAGGGTTATTGATACGTTTGGGTCAACCCTGTTTGTATCAAATGAATCTGCGGCAGCTGAGGAAATCTGCACATTGGCTGCAGCGGCCATGCCCGGACACAATCAGACGGGTGATACATGCAGCCAGCAGTGTAAGAACGCGCATCTGTACGGGTGCTACCAGGCTGAACGATTTGGCGGTCAATATGTTTATTTTTGTCCGTTGGGCCTGACTCACTGGGCATCCCCCATCATGCGTGACCAGCAGGTTGTCGGGGCGATATTAGGCGGTCCGGTTCATATGATTGACCCAGTTGATTTTCTGATCGATGACTGGATGTCAAAACATGAGCTGCAGGGTGCCCGCTTTGAACGGATCAAGAAGCTGATGCGTGACGTGCCTGTGATCAGTACAGAGCGAGTCAACGCGATGAGTCACCTGTTATACCTGACAGCAAGTGCTTTGTCAGATGACAGCATAATGCAGCTGAAAGCGAAAAAAGAATCAGGTGATATCCAGTCTGATTTATGGGATCAGATCAGTTTTATCAAATCATATATCTACAAATCAGAGGAAGAGCTGGCGTATCCAATTGAAAAGGAAGACCAGCTGCTCGAATTAATTGAAGTGGGTGATAAACAAGGATCGCAAAAAGTGCTAAATGAAATTATGGGCCATATATTCTTTTCAAGCAGCGGCAGCATTGAAGTGATGCGCGCCAGGGTGATGGAGTTGGTTGTGCTGCTTTCCAGAGCAGCGATCAGGGGCGGCGCAGATGTCATGCAGATCTTTGGCCTGAACTATACCTACCTCAATAAAATCAGCCAGTTCAGAAATATTGATGAAATTGCGTACTGGTTATCCGCTGTCATGGCCAGATTTACTGATCAGGTTTTCAATCTGACAAATGTGAAGCATGCTGATGTAATCTACCAGGCTGTCAATTACATCAGACAAAACTACATGAAGAAGATAACACTTGAGGAAACAGCCGCTCATGTCTTCCTCAGCCCTGCTTATTTCAGCAGAGTTTTTAAAGAGGAAATGAAGGATAACTTTAATATTTATGTCAACCAGATCAGAATAGAAGCTGCTAAAAAATTGCTTCTGAA
>SLHU01000015.1 GCA_007135995.1 Clostridiales bacterium
CTAAAATGTTTGGCTTTTGCATGATCAAAGACCTCCTATTATGATAAACTGCGTATAAAGGCACAGTAAATACGTTTTCAGTCAGCGATCACAATAATCCTGAATAATATGCAATAAAAAAATCGTATTAACCATTAACCTATAAACAGCATTCATCATTTGATGCCCGATGTCAATACAGATGTCAATACAATGGGATTATCTGCAGGAAAGAATCAAGCAATAAAAACACCAGATATAGTTGCTGCCACCTATATCTGGTGTCATTTTTCCTGCAGGCACTTATGAGATTACAAAAAATCAAAAATGTGATGCGTTATGTGCATATGATTCAGCAGATCTTGATTTTTCTAGCATTCATATTTATTCATAAGCTAAATGGGTCAGAAATCCTAAAAGTCTGAAAAAACTTTCTTTCTAAAAACAGTCCCTGGCACCTTCTGACACTTTTACAATGAACATTTAGATGGATTAGATAAAAAGTTTGTGTCCATCGCGTTTGCATTGAGCACAGCCTGACCAGATGGATCATTAGCCGGCAGGCAGAATCTGAAATTTGATACAAAAAGAACTTCTCTTCAAGTCTTCAGGCTAAATGGCGATCATGAATCTGGATTTTCCAGTATGCCGGCAAACAGCGGCAACCCATTTTCCAAATCAATAATTGCATAGAAGAAGGGCCGGTCAAAATGCAGCTCCTGTTCCGTCATAACCATACTTTCGTCAATCGCGACTGAAGTAGCAGCGGCCGCTTCGGTTCCTTTTTCATCTACTGCGATAAACGTCTTGTGTCTGACTTCGCTGATGTAAAGACCTTTTCTGCGGCCAGAATTCAGCAGCGAGAAGTCGGCAGCAGCACCATCAAATGCCGTTGCCATACCCATATCAATCAAGATATTATTCAGGGTGTCTTCATACTCTGCTTCATATTTGGGAAGACTCAGGTTTGTCGCCACCAGATCTGCAGCCATCGCCTTTTGATGAATCTGCGAGAAAATGCTTTCGTTGTTTTTATTTGCAAGCCAGTTTCTTGGATGATTGTCCTCATGCGGAAGCACAGCTATATAAGCAAAACGCCCGTCATCATATGGACGGACCATCCCTCTGGCGCCATCCATCTCAAAATACAACAGCGGATCATCTGCATGCATGAAGTCTTGCTGGATTTCGCCTTCCGGCGTGTGAAAAGTTCCCGGCCTTGTATAATCTTTCAGGAACGGTGATTGCCAGTCAGACTTAAAGTAGACAGTATTGATCAGATACATCACCGTTGATGGATTTATTTGTTCAACTATTTTTTCAATTAAACCGTTTGTATTGTAGTCCACCCAGCCGTTGATGATGTCCAGTGACTTTTCATCAGCAAAGTCGAGCGCCTGAGCACCTGCGAGATAATAGTCTGCATTGGTCTGCAAAAATTCCCGATCAGCATCAAATCCATCACGAAACCAGATAGAATTCGCGATGGAAATATCCGTTTTGTCGCCCCCTGCCGCAGTCAGCAATGCTATCCAACTGCGACTAAACTGGTTGATGTCTTCGGCTGAAAAGGAAGCATCTGCAAGCGTTTCAATCATTTCATCACGGGTTTGTCCATCTGCGCCATTCATTGTCATAGCCAAAGCCAAAAAAACAGAAGCTGGCGATACCATGACATTGCCATCATTTTCCAGCGACTTGAGCAGCAGCTGATCTGCATAACGCAAAACAGCCGACGCAATCTCCGGATCAACTGCTTCAAGGTTGCCGTTGTAAGCTGCCGGCACAATGTTCGCCATCAGGTCACCATCAGGAGGCGGTGTTGGGACGGGTTCGTCTGAGCCATCTGTCTGACCCGGTTCATCGTCCGCAGCGGTCGTCTGGCTTGTATGATCGTTACCTGGATCATCGTTGCCAGACGTATCTGCTGCTGAAAAAAATGCGCAGCTGCTCAAAAACAACGTTGCTGTCAAAAACCCTGCCATGATTAATATTTTTTTATTTTTCATTAGTATCACCCCAATTATTAGCTTATCATCTGACGACAACTATGAATGCTGACAAAAGTATGTTCCGTATGAATCAACCTTGATTGAGCACCATTGCCTGTACTGTGCCTGACTGAACCTCGCGTGATTGAGCACCATTGCCTGTACTGTACCTGACTGAACCTCACGTGATTGAGCACCATTTTCTGTACTGTACTTAGTTAGACGTATAATATCAGATCAATGTTTCAAGATGTCTGAACGCCGGCAAATTCGTTGCGGTGAATATGAAGACTGACGAATGACGTTAGCTTGCGCCCTGGCAAGCATTGCCATAATTGATTTGTATCATTTTGAATGGTGGTATAGAATTAAGAAGCAAGTAAGCTAAACAAATGCAGCATCAATTACGAAGAAAACGTGAAATATGAACATTAATCATCGTCTCATTAAGCACTATCTGAGAAATGTCAGATTTATCACTGGAACCGCGTATGCCGGAAAATCAACGATGGCAAAAATGCTGTCTGAGGCATATGGTCTCATTCATTGCGGAGAAAACTACGACTGCATACCACCCGGCATATTAAACCCAGAGCAATACCCGAATCTAAGCTATTTTGAAACAATGAAAGACTGGCAGGAGTTTATTCATCGGCCACCAGAGCTTTATGAAAAATGGATTTTTGGGAGCAAGCAGGAGCTGGCTGAATTTGAAATAACCTATCTTATACATATTTCAAAATCGCAAATTGTTATTGTTGACACAAACATACCTGTTGATATCCTGCAGAAAATTGCAGACTACAATCAGGTTGCCGTCATGTTGTCTCCGCAGTCAATGTCTGTAGAAAAGTTTTTCGATCGTCAAGATCCAGATAAAGTGTTTATCAAAGAGCAGATCATGAAATCCGATCATCCTGAAAAATCAATGGCTCATTTTCTAAGCTGCATAGGCAGGGTCAACAGTAAAAAGCATTATGATGATTTGGCCAACAGCGGTTTTTTAACGGTCTTACGAGATGATTCAGAAACAGATACGAAATCAGACGTACTTGCATTGCTTGCCAGGCACTTTGGTTTATCAGAATCTACGCCGTTAAAAACATAATATAAAGTTGAAAGGATATATTTGTATGAAATCAGTAAAAATAGCATCACCAATGTTTATTCTCCGTAATGAGTGTAAAGAGAACATGTTTGAGGTACTGGAAAAAATCAGCAGCATTGGCTTTGATGGAGTCGAACTGCTTGGTCTATATGATTATGATCCTGTTTCGATCCGCGAAAAACTAGACGAGCTGTCATTAACTGCGATTGGCAATCATGTTGACTACAGTTCATTTGAGAAAAGGACCGAAGAAACAATTGAGGCTCATAAAATAATCGGATGTGAGTACATAACCATCGGCGGTCCTGCCATGCAGCAATTAACGAATCCTTCCTATATTCAAAAATATCTGGATGATTTAACAGACATCGGCAAAAAGTGCATGGAACATGGGTTACAGCTGCTCTATCATAATCATGCATATGAACTTCAGACCAAAATAGATGATGATTTTCTGCTCGACTATATTCTCAATCATGTTTCAAAAGAATGGCTTGGATTTGAAGCAGATCTGGGCTGGATAGCGATTGCCGGCGGCAATCCTCTGGCATA